>CAXMRP010000197.1:0-6485 GCA_964196155.1 uncultured Polyangiaceae bacterium | reverse complement strand
GGCGATCTTCACCTTGGTGTTGGTCTCATTCATCGTTTTCAGCCTGATGGAGCTGGTGCCGGGCGATTGCGCGGAACGTTATCTTGCTTTCAAGAATACCCAGGGAAGCAACATAACCATTGCCGATATTGAAGCCGAGCGTGTTCGGCTCGGGCTGGACAAGCCCTATGTGACGCGCTGGGCCAGCTGGATTGTGAATGCCTTCCAGGGCGAATTTGGCGATAGCTGTATATTGCGTGTCAACATCAGCCAGCTCCTGGGCCAGAAATTCTGGCTGAGCCTGGCGATATGTTTGTCATCCCTGCTGCTCGCCTACATCATTGCCATCCCTGTCGGCATCATCTCCGCCACGTCAAAAAGCCCGTGGTTGAACAACAGTCTTCGCTTTGTCAGCTACCTCGGGCTGGCGATGCCGAATTTCCTGTTGGCGCTGATGATCATGCTGTTTTCGACGATATTCTTCGGGGACACCCTGACCGGGTTGTTTTCGAAAGAATTTCGCGATGCGCCGTGGTCCATTGACCGGGTGATCGATTTCCTGTCCCGCGCCTGGTTGCCGGTGTTTATTCTGGGCTGGTCGGCGACGGCTTTCGCGATCCAGACGGTGCGGGCGTTGATGTCCGATGAAGTGGGCAAACTTTATGTCACGGCCGCCTCGGCGCGCGGCGTCATCGGGCGAAAATTGCTTTGGCGCTATCCGGCGCGCCATGCCCTGGGTCCGATTATCAATTCACTGGGCTTTGATCTGAACCGGATTTTCAATGAGTTACCGATTGTCGCTTTGATCCTGACCCTGACGGAGGCGGGTTCGTTGTTAATTGAGGCTCTGGCCCGATCGAACGATCAGCAGCTTGCCGGAGCCATCATCTTCATGTTGACCGCCAGCATTGTCGGATTGAACTTTCTCACCGACATATTGCTGGCAGTAATCGACCCGCGTGTCCGCCGCAGTATTCTGGGATGAATGACATGACTGATGCTGCCAAAACCGACGCACATGCCGTTGATGCGAATGTCGATCAAAAGCGCAAGGAAGCCTATTTTACCGCCGGCCAGGGACGACTGATCTGGGACCGGTTCAAAAAGCAACGGGCCGCCATGGTGGGCGCCGCGGTGCTGGTTTTTTTGATTCTGTCAGGACTATTTGCGCCGTTTCTGACACCCTACGATCCGACCATTGCAGGGCGCGACGCGGAGTATCAGAACGGTGCGCCGCAGATTCCGAAGTTCTGGGATGAAAACGGCTTTTCCTTCCGGCCGTTCATTTACTCGTACAGCCGCGAGCGGTCGATCAAGACCAACTTCCGTTGGGCGACCACGATCGACAGGGATGCGCGCCGCTATGTTGTGCTGTTTCCGCAGGGCGACGCGTACAAGCTGTTCGGCTTGAAATTCAGCACCCATGCGTGGGGTGTCGACAAAGGCATGATACACGTCTTTGGCACCGACGCGGCGGGTAAGGATATTTTTTCGCGAACGTTTCATGCGATCAACACTTCGCTTGCAGTGGGAACGATCGGGGTGTTTATCGCTTTTGTTTTGGCGCTGATTATCGGCGGCATCTCAGGATTTTATGGCGGCTGGATCGACTCTGTCCTGCAGATGATTACCGACGCGGTCCGAACCATCCCGGCTATCCCGCTGTTCATGGCCTTGTCGGCATTCATTCCCAACGAGTGGAGCGCCGAGACGCGATTCCTGTTCATCTCGATGATCCTCGGGTTCATCGGCTGGCCGACGCTGGCGCGTCGCGTGCGAACCCATCTGCTGACCGAACGCAATCAGGAATACGTGCTGGCGGCGCAGCTGTGCGGGGCTTCACCCAGCCACGTCATCCGCAAGCACCTGTTGCCCAGCTTCACCAGCTACATCATCGTCGATCTGGTGATCTCGTTTCCCTACATGGTGCTGTCCGAAACAGCGCTGTCGTTTATAGGCCTGGGCTTGAAAGACCCGGTCAATTCACTGGGTGTGATGCTGCAAAGCGTCACCAGCGCCGATGTTCTTTTGAACTATCAATGGTATTTTATTCCGGTGATTTTCTTCATCACCCTGGTGCTGGCTTTTGTCTTTGTCGGCGACGGATTACGCGATGCGGCTGATCCTTATACGGATCATAATTGATGACCGAACCACTGATTTCAGTACGGGACCTGACCGTCCGCTTCAAATCCGATGAAGGCCTTGTGACGGCCGTCGATGGTGTTTCCTTTGACATAGCGCCGGGCGAAATACTCGGCCTGGTCGGCGAATCCGGTTCGGGAAAATCGGTCACCGCCAAGGCCCTGATGCAGTTGAATGGCGACAACGCCATCTATGATGAAAGTGGCAGCATCACCTTGAATACCGGCGAGGAGACGGTTGATGTCCTGTCGCTGAAACGGCCGAAGGACATGATGGTTATCCGCGGTGGTGCGGTGTCGATGATCTTTCAGGAACCGATGGCCAGTTTTGCGCCGGCGATCACTATCGGCGACCAGATGGTGGAACAGCTGCAAATTCATTCCTCAATTTCGAAAAAGCGGGCCGAGGAAATTTCGGTCGAAATGCTCGACCGGGTCGGCATTTCGGACCCCTCGAAACGGTTGAAGCAATATGCCTTTGAGTTTTCCGGCGGTATGCGGCAGCGGGCGATGATCGCCATGGCCCTGTCAACCAAGCCAAAACTATTGATTGCCGATGAACCGACGACCGCGCTGGACGTGACGATCCAGGCGCAGGTGATCGATCTGATGCGGGATCTGGTCAGCGAATTCGGGATGGCGATTTTGTTTATCACCCATGACCTTGGTGTCATCGCGCAAACCGCAGACCGGGTCGCGGTCATGTATCTGGGCAATTTGGTCGAAACTGGTGCTGTACGTCAGGTTATCGGCGAACCGGCGCATCCGTATACAAACGGATTGTTGAACGCGCTGCCACGCCTTGACGATCTGGATGCGCCGCTGGTGGCGGTTCCCGGGGATATACCAAGCCCGCTTGATCGCCCGACCGGCTGCGTTTTCAATACTCGTTGCAGCCAGGTGATAGCAGGCACGTGCGAGCGTGAGATTCCGACCGCGACCCAGTTGCGAGACGATCATGTTTGCTACTGCTTTGCTGTCGCCGCCGGGCAGGATGGGCAAAAAGCGCTATGAGCAACGGCAATCTCATCACAGTTCAGGATCTGTGCGTTCATTATCCGCTCGGCCGGAGCCTCTTTGGCGAACCGCCGGTGGTGCGGGCCATCGACAAGGTTTCGCTGGACATTCCCCGCGGCAGCTTCTTTGGGCTGGTCGGGGAAAGTGGATCGGGCAAAACGACACTGGGACGTTCCATTCTCAAGGCTGCGCCAATTACCAGTGGTCATGTCGCCTATCGCGATGAAGATGTTGATTATGATGTTGCGGCCCTGAATAAAAGCCAACTGAAGGACTATCGCAAACGCGCGCAGCTTATTTTTCAGGACCCCTATGCGGCGCTTAGCCCGCGAATGACGGTGCGCGATATCATTGCCGAACCGCTGGAAGTCATGGGTTTGACGTCATCGCGGAAGGAGACCGACGAACGGGTTCGGGAGATGGCGGCGAAGTGCCGATTGAACCTGGAGCATCTGCGGCGGTTTCCCCATGCCTTTTCGGGCGGGCAGCGGCAGCGGATTTCCATCGCGCGGGCGCTGGTCTGCCGCCCCAAATTCATTGTTGCCGATGAAAGTGTCGCCGCACTCGATGTGTCGATCCAGGCCGATATCCTCAACCTTTTGAAGTCACTCCAGGAGGAGATGGATCTTACTTTCCTGTTCATCAGCCATGATTTGAGCGTCATCGCCCATGTCTGCGATCATGTGGCGGTGATGTATCTGGGCCGGTTGGTGGAATCGGCACCGACGCGGCAACTTTTCGCCAATCCCTGGCACCCCTATACCCAGGCGCTGCTGTCGGCGATTCCTTCGCTGGACCCCGACGACGCCGGCGATTCGATCAAGCTGGAGGGCGAAATTCCAAGCCCGCTGGCGCCACCGCCGGGCTGCAAATTTCATACAAGGTGCCGGTTTGCCCAGGACCGGTGCAAAACCGAAGAGCCGGCGCTGCGCGAACTGGACGACGAGCATTTTACGTCGTGCCATTTTGCCGAGGAATTGAGCGGCGCCTGATCGGGAATTTGCGCAACGCATCAGCCAGAGCCTGACTGATTTTTCTACACGCGGGCGTTCGCTCTATAGCCCGACCTGCACTAGTGTATCGGCGATCCTGTCGATCCCGTCTTCGGTCAGACCGGCAACATTGATGCGGCTGTCGCTGATCAGGTAGATGGCGAATTCGTCCTGCAGGCGTTGCACCTGTTCGGGCGTTGCGCCCAGCAGCGAAAACATGCCGCGATGGTCAGCAATGAAATCATAGCGGTCGGAATTGGTACGGGCGCGCAGGCTTGCCGCCAATTGCTGGCGAAGGCGCAACATCCGCTCGCGCATGGCGGCCAGCTCGGCGCGCCAGCCGGCGGCTAGCGCCGGGTCATTCAACACGATTTCAACAAGGCTGGCGCCATGGTCGGGCGGCATGGAATGGTTGGCGCGCCCCAGCGCCTTCATGTTCGCCAGTACCGGGTTTGCCGCGCCCTCATTTTCTGCAATGGCAAAGGCACAGCCGACCCGCTCCTTGTAGAGTGCGAAATTTTTCGAACAGGACACGGCCAGAAACATTTCCGGCACGGCCTCGGCGATAATGCGGGTGCCGGCGACATCTTCATCCAGTCCGTCGCCAAAACCCTGATAGGCCAGATCGATAAAGGGCAGGAAGCCTTGCTTTGAAGCCATCGCCGCCACGTCTCGCCATTGGTCGGTGGACAGGTTGGCGCCGGTGGGATTGTGGCAGCAGCCGTGCAGCAGCACGACATCGCCGGGGCCAGCCTTGGCAAGGGCCGTTCGCATGGCATCAAAATTCACCGCCCGGGTGGTCCGGTCGAAATAAGGGTAGGTTGCCGGCTCCAGGCCAACCTGGCGCAGGATTGCCGGATGGTTGGGCCATGTCGGGTCGGACAGCCAGACCCGCGCCGCCGGATTTGAACGGGCGATCAGCTCGCACAACAGCCGCAGCGCACCGGAACCGCCGGGCGCCTGCACCGCGCTCATGCGATCGCGCGCAATGGTGTCGGCGAACACCAGATCCGCCATGGCGGTGTTGAAGCGTTCATTGCCGGTCAGTCCGACATAGGACTTGGTGTTTTCGCTCTCCAGCAGGCGCCGTTCGGCGTCCTTGACCGCTTTGAGAATGACGGTTTCGCCCTTCTCGTTGCGATAGACACCGATACCAAGATCAATCTTTTCGGATCGTGGATCGGCGCGAAAATCGGCCGCCAGTTGCAGAATCTTGTCCGGTGGCGGGGCAGTGAGGGTTTCCAGCATTGTTCTGTCTCGCGGATCGATATGACGGCGTTTGGCATGCCAGGCTGGCTGCTTGAGGCGTGATAGGCCCGCGGGCACGACACGGCAACAAGTATCGCAAATTGTCGACTCAGAAATAATGATTCAGATTCTTTGACAATAGTTCTTGACGGCGTGTCGCTGCATCGGTATCGGGGCTGCGCAAATTCGATCTGGAGATGCGCTGATGACCGCAGTCATACACCGCAACATGATATCGACGCCGCCAGTAGCCGTGCGCGGTGAGGGTGTCTATCTGATCGATGCGGCCGGCAAGCGTTATTTTGACGGATCGGGCGGTGCGGCCGTCTCGTGCCTTGGCCATGGTCATCCGCGTGTCGTCGCGGCAATCCGGCAGCAGTTGGGCGAATTGGAATATGCCCATACATCCTTTTTCACCAATGCGCCGGCGGAAGAACTGGCACAGCATCTGATCGACCGGGCACCACCTGGCTTTGGCAAGGGCCGGGTGCTTTATCTGGGTTCGGGATCGGAAGCGATGGAAGCGGCGCTGAAACTGGCGCGGCAGTATTTCGTCGAAACCGGTCAGGATAGCCGCGGGCAGTTCATCGCCCGGGACATGGCCTATCACGGCAACACGCTTGCGGCGCTGGCTGTTGGTGGCCATGCGGCCCGGCGGGCGCCCTACAAGCCGCTGTTGATCGATGTCGGGCGGGTGCCGGCCTGCTACCCCTACCGGATGCAGGATGACGGGGAGGACGACGCGGCATTCGGCCTGCGAACAGCCGATGCGCTGTCTGGAGAAGTGTCCCGGCTTGGCGCAGAAAACGTCGCCGGATTTATCGCCGAGACCGTGTCGGGCGCGACCCTTGGCTGCGTACCGCCGGCACCGGGCTATTTCAAGCGCATTCGCGAGATTTGCGATGACAACGGCCTGTTGTTGATCGCCGATGAAGTGATGTGCGGCATGGGTCGCACCGGCACGTTGTTTGCCATGGAACAGGAGGGCGTTTGCCCCGACCTGATCACCATCGCCAAGGGGCTGGGGGCGGGTTATCAGCCGATCGCCGCGGTGCTCGCCCGCGAACATATTGTCGATGCGATCGTCGCCGGTTCAGGTCTTCTG
>CAXMRP010000196.1:0-12273 GCA_964196155.1 uncultured Polyangiaceae bacterium | reverse complement strand
CATTTCTTCCTTGATGGCGGCGGTGAACTTCTTGACCTGTTGCGTCGATGCCGGACCCGCCGCGCCCTTGATCCAGGCATAGGAGTGGCGGACATTTTCCTTCGGCAGCCACGGCGAGTGGCGCTCGATCTGAAATCCGATGTCGCCCTGTTCGAACAGCACCGGATCGCCGTCACCGCACAAAATGGCATAGCGCAGGCCTGGCTTCAGGCGATTCCAGCCCGGCGTCATGGTCCCTGTTATGTAGCGGACATTTTCATCGTACATGCACAGCACCGCGCCAAGGCCGTTGGCCTTCATCTTCTCGCGCGCACGCTCCAGCCGATACTTGCGCAGGCGGTCCCAATTGATCCGCTGCTGCCAGTCCAAGCCGACCAATCCAAAATTCGCTCCCATGTCCACTCCGCCTTGTTGTTGGGCACGCCCATAAATGAATTTTCCGGCACCTACATGCGCCAGGATCAAGACACACTAGCTATCGGTATCTTCGCTCGGCAATAAAATTTTCTGCTGCGATGCATCAGAAGTTCTGATGGCGATGCGCACAGGGATTTGGAATGCGGCTCTACGTCGCAATAATCAATCATTCTGCATTGGCAGCGCATGCACCAGCGGTGTGTCAGGCATCTTCCAGTTCCGCCGCCGCAAAACTGCCAGCTCCAAGTTTGTTGCGGCAAATCGCACAAATCTTGTGAATCTGACTCTTGATCTCATCGCTAAAAAGCTGTGCCGCCGGCGATAATATCTGCGACGCGGGCTCGATCAGGATGTAGTCAACGGCAAGCGGTGGGCGAACGATCGGATGTAGTTTTCTTTTTGGCTGATCGATATCGGGCAGGCACAGGCATCCAGGCAGAATGGTCGTCCACTCGCTACGGGCAACCAGGTCAAGCGTCGCCATCATTGCGTCGAGCTCCATGACCGTGTCGATCCGGACACCGTATGTCTTCAAATAGGTATCGATCTTTTCTCGCCGGGCATTGCTGGGGCCCGGCAAGGCCAATTTGAGTGGCGCGCATTTGCTCAGGTCGATGGGATCCAGATGCCTTCGGCCGGTATCGGTGGACGTCACGAAAACCTCGACATCGGTGTCCAGATGTTGTGCGCGTATACCGGGTATATCCCGGCCCGGCGGCACGACTGCAAAATCAAGATTGCCGTTGGCCACTTCACCGCCGAGGACCGCGCTGTAAGCCTCCGTCACTTTGACTTCCAGGTGCGGATATTGCCGCGCAAACCGGTCAAGGACGGGAGCCAGTACCGCCCGGGTGAATGTCGGCATCATTCCGACGTGAACTGTGCCCCTGACTTCGCCGGAAAGCGCCTCCAAATCGTTATGGATCGCGCTCACTTCGCGCAATATCCGGGTCGCCCGTCGATACAATCTTTCACCGGCGCTCGTCGGTGTGACGCCGGTCGAAGACCTGTCAAACAGACGGACCCCAAGCCGTTCCTCCAGATCCTTGATCTGCATGCTCAGGCCGGATTGCGTTGCATTCGACCGCCGCGCTGCCGCGGTAAACGAGCGATCTTCATAGACAGCGACCAGGAACTGAAGTTGACGAAGTTTCATATAAATCAGATTTCCTGATGTAAAATAGTTCAGTCGATTATGCCGGGTGATAATGCCTATAACATGTTTGTCGGAGCCACAATTGGAATCGATGTTTCCGGCAATCATTGCCGGCATCGCAACCCGTAATGACCGCAGACCCGAAAGCCGCGATTACGGAGTGATGCCGGCGATCCAGTACGATGCCCAAATGATTACCGGCAGAACCGCAAACGTCAAAGTGGTGGACACCACAACGGCACCGGCGACCTGTTGCGAGTCGGGCCGGTATCGCTCTGCAAACACATAATTGACGATGGCGGTCGGCATCGATGCCAGAAGGAAGACGGTGCCAGCCTCAATACCGGACAGTGAAATCAGTCCGATAACCGCCAGACCGGTCGGGATGCCGATGCCCAATCGGGCCACGGCGATAATGATCGCCTGCCGAAGATCGGACACGCTCAGCCGCGCAAGAGATGTTCCCAGCAGGATGAGCATCGCCGGAATCATCATGCCGCCGAGCAAGTCCGTCGTTGACGCGATAATCGCCGGCACCTTGATTTTGGTAATCAGCACGACCGCAACGAGAATGACGGAGTAGATCAAGGGCTGACGCGCCAGATCGCGAAGCCGATACTGGCCGGACGAAATCGCGGCGCCGACGGTGTATTGCAGAAGCGCGATCACGAAGAAATACGATATGCCAAGTGCCAGGCCCTTTTCGCCGAACGCCAGCAAGACAAGTGGCAGGCCGATATTCCCCGCATTCGGCATGATCAGACAGGGCAGAAATGTTCGATACGACATCCCCAGTCCACGCAAAATGGCAAGGCCCGCAACCGACGCGACGGCAACGCTCAGGGCGGCTGAAAGCGCCATTTTTAGCAGTGTGACCGCATCGATATCCAGAGATGTTAAAGTCGAAAATACCAACGATGGTGTCGCGATCAGCAACACGAGAGAACTTATTGTTCTGGAATCGATATTTTTGCTCAATATCTCCAATATATATCCAATAATTGTGATCGCAAATATCGGACCAACAATATTAAATATTTGAAGGTACATATATTTTCCTTTCAAAAAGTGGGATAAAATACATTGCCTTCAATCAGTTAACCGGAATCTTGGGCACCCAAATAATGTTCAATTTGCGCGGAAAACCGCCACGATCGAATTGGGCATTGGCTGGAGAAGCCTCCATCCATGTCCGTGGTAAAACAATTTGACGGCGGCGGCGATCAAGAATGATTATACTTTCCATACGGACTTATGATCAGGGGATCGCCAATTCCACATCGAAATCGGCGATCCGAACTTGTATAAGACAGACTGGATTGACGATCGGGCGGGGACCAGGCCGCGGAATGCCTTGATGACGACTGACCTGGAATCGTCGGTCACACGTTTTCTGGAGCGGAAACCGGTTCGCGAAATGAAGGCAAGTTAATCGAAACCGGACCCGATAGCCTGAAATCAAAAACTCAACAAAGCTGTGGAGGGAAAAATGGCGAATAAGATGAAAGATGCAACGGCCATGAAACGTCGGACGTTTCTGACCGGAACAGCGGCCAGCATGGCGGCGATGGCGATAACGATCCCGGCAGGCGGCGCTCTGGCCGCCGGTTATCCGGAGCGGCCGATCACCCTGGTTGTCATGTATGCCGCCGGCGGCGGCACCGATGTGATCATGCGCAAGCTCGCCGATGAAATGGCAAAAGCCAAAAACTGGACTATCAACGTCATCAACAAGCCGGGTGCCGTCGGCGGTGTGGCAACCCAGTATGTCTTCGGACAGGCAGCAGACGGATATACGGTTCTGGGCGGCGCCAATTACAACAAGTTCGTTCGTGTGATGGGCCATGTCGACATGGTGCCCTGGGAGGAATGGGTGTTTTTCCATGCCGCCAATTCGCTCGCCAGCTGGTCGGTTCCCATCGATTCACCGTTCAAGACGTTTGACGACGTTGTCGCCGCCGCGAAGGCCAATCCCGGCAAGGTGACGATATCGACGTCCGGCACTGGCGGCATTTGGCATGAGCTCGCGCTGATTGTCGGATCATTCGCCGGGATTGATCTCAAATATGTGCCCTACAAGGGCGGAAAGCCGGCCACACTTGCCGGCCTCCAGGGCGAAGTGGACATCGCCGGCGGCGGCGTGCACGAACATATCGATCTCATACGGGCCGGAAAACTGCGCAATCTGCAGCAAGCCGGAGCCGAGGATATCACGCTTGATAATGGAACGGTGCTGCCGTCCGTCGGCGGGCTGGTGCCGGCCATCAAGCCTTTCCTTCCGGTCGGCGGTACTTACAATTTCATAATGCGGCGTGACACGCCCACCGACGTGCTCACAATGGTCCAGGAGGCTTTTGTCGCCGCTGCCAAATCCGACGGATTCCAGGAAATGGTCAAGAAGAAGTTCTTCCAGACCGACATCCGCATCGGCGAGGCGGCCGACAAGCGTGCCGCCCAACTGGAAACGATCACGGTCGATACTTTCAACAAGTTCGCCGATCAGATCGGCGCGAAGGTCAAAACCGCCGAGGAATTGGGATTGCCGAAACCGGCGGATTTCGAAACATGGTGGCCACCTGAGGGCTACAAGCCGCGCGTCTGAAGCGACACTGGAAGGGCGGCTTTGCCGCCTTTCTCTTTCCCGCAAACCAAAGACCGAATATGGCAGATGGACAGCATTTTTCCGGCGAGGATGAAAATGCCGGTTTCGCTTCACCGGGTCAGGATCTGATCGCCGCGGCAGTCCTTGCCCTGTTGTCGCTGTGGATCATGATTGAATCGGTACGGCTGGACAGTCCCGGCTCGCTCACCACAGCGCCGGGACTGTTGCCGTTCCTGACTGCCGGCAGCCTGTGCGCCATGGCGGCTTACTTGGCGTCAATGGCGATAAGGCGCCATCGGAACCGCATTGCAACGGTACTCCTCGACGAAAAGCCGGACCATTTGAGGACCTTGGTGCTTGTTGGCTTCATTGGTGCCTATCTACTCTGCATCCAGCTGATAAATTTTGACTATACGTTCCTGCTTGGCGGCATGCGGCTTGGTTACGGCGCCTTCGAAGTCCTGACGATCATCGCACTCACAACCATTCTTTCGGTCTTCTGGCGCCGGGCGCTTTGGTCATGTTTGGCGGTTTCCATCGCCTGGGTGACACTCTTGGCCGGGGTCTTTCGTTATGTTTTCACCATCCCCCTGCCCGGGTCGATCTGAACCATGATCTGGGATTCCATTCTCCAGGCGCTCTCGCCCTATATTCTCATAGTCACGCTAGCCGGCGTCTCGCTTGGCATTGTGTGGGGGGCAATGCCGGGCCTCTCCACGACCATGGCGATGGCGCTGCTAATCGGCCTGTCAGCCGGCATGGATCAGAATACGGCGCTCTCATTCATGCTCGGCGTCTATACCGGCAGCGTTTTTGGCGGCGCCATTTCGGCGGTGATGATCAACATTCCCGGTACGCCCGATGCCGTGCCCACAATGATCGAAGGCCATCAGCTCGCCCGGCGCGGCGAAGGCGGCCAGGCCCTTGGCCTGGCCATCGGGGCCTCGTTTATCGGCAACTGGGTCGGCATCATTCTGCTGGTCGGCTTTATTCCGCTTATTTTGGCGTTCGCGCTGAATTTCAAATCCTGGGAGATGTTCCTGCTGGCGCTTATCGGAATTACGGTCAGCGGTTCGATGGCGGCTGGAAGCCTGCCGCTGAAGGGCTGGATTGCCGGCTGGCTCGGCATGCTGGCCGCCTTTGTCGGCATCGATTCCATTCACGGCGTTCCGCGCTTCACGTTCGGAATTTTGGAGTTGCAGGACGGCATCAATTACGTTGCCGTGCTGATTGGCCTGTTCGGTCTGGCTGAAGTTCTGCGGGTTTTGCCGCAACGCGATCATTACACCATACCGGCAGAGGTTGGCCGGGTCGTTCCGTCATTCAAGATGCTGGCGCGCTACTCCAGGGCGGCAGTGCGTTCGGGATTCGTCGGCACCATCATCGGCGCCATCCCGGGCGCCGGGGCAAATGTCGCTTCATTTCTGGCCTATGATATCGGCCGGCGGCGGGCGAAGCCCGAGGAGAAGGCAAAATGGGGCAAGGGCAGTTATGAGGCGATCGTCTGCGCGGAAGTCGCCAACAACGCCAATATTGGCGGGTCGATGCTGCCGATGCTGGCGCTCGGTATCCCCGGAAACGCCCCCGCAGCGGCGCTGCTTGCGGCCCTGACGCTGAAAAACGTCGTCGTCGGGCCAACGATCGAAATCGATCATCCGGGCCTGATCTATTTTATCTATACAGCACTCGTTGTTGCTAATTTATTGATGTATGGCGCGGCAATCATACTGATCAAACCGTGCGTGATATTATTCAGTCTGCCGCGCGGGCTGCTGCTGCCGCTGATCATTCCAATATGCGTCATCGGTGCCTATGCGATCCGGCTCAGCATGTTCGACGTCTGGGTGATGTTTGCTTCCGGGCTTGTCGGTTATGTCCTTCACACCTTCCGGTTTCCGACCGCACCGATCGTCCTTGGGGTGATACTGGCGCCGCTCGCCGATGAGAATTTCCGCCGCGCCCTTCTGATTTTTGAGGACAAAACGATCGGTTTCGTGCTGTCGCAATATGTCGGCACGTTTCTGCTTGTCGTTGTAGCCTTTATTTTCATTGAAGGCATTCTGCGGGTGCGCCGCGAACGCCGGGATCGGCAGGGGGTTTGAATTGACCAAGCAGAAAAAAGAGATCGGGCTGGCAATTATCGGCTGCGGCACGATCGGACGGATCCGCGCCGAATTTGCCCGCGACTATCCCGGCGTTGGATGGATCGGACTTTGCGATCTGAAATCCGATCTCGGTGAAAGTCTGAAGAACGACACCAACGCTGATTTCTTCACCACGGATTTTCGCGAACTCCTCGCCCGGCCCGAAGTGACCGCCGCAATCATCGCCACCGACGAGAATTTTCACACCGAACCGACGCTGGCGGCGGTCGAGCGCGGCCTCGACCTGTTCATTGAAAAGCCGCTGGCCACCGACGCCCGCCAATCGCGCGACATTTTCAATGCCATCGAGAAGTCAGGTGTCGATGCGGTTGTCGGTTACACCCAACGCTTCCGCCGCCGGTTCCTGGTTGTCAAGGAGCGGCTGGTCACGGGCCAGATCGGCGATGTGTCATCCGTCGTCACCAGGGCCTTCATGAACCGTATGGTTCCGATCGCAACCCTGGCCCGCACCCAGGATCGGGCAAACCTGACGCCAATGGTGGTATCGGGCACCCACAGCCTCGACATGTGTATGTGGCTGATGGAAGGCAAAACCCCGGTCTCGGTCTATGCGCAGTCATGTGACGCGGTTTTGGGCGAATGGGGCACGAAGGATTCCACCTTCGGCATCTTCACGATGGATGACGGAGCAATCTGGAGCATGAATATCAGCTGGGCCCTGCCGGTGGTGTGGCCTGGTGCGGTTTACGGGATTGAAATCGGCATTGTCGGCACCAAGGGTGTGATCGACATTGAAGACACCCACCGTGACGTGGTGCTGGCGACCGAGATGGCGCAGGGCGCCGGCTATGCGCCGGAAGGATTCGATCCCGGCGCGCCGCGTCATGTGGATTTCCTGACCAGCTATCCGCCCGGAGACATTTACAACCAGCAACTCTGGGGACCGATGCGAGAGGAAACCAATTCGTGGTTTCAGCGCATCTATGCCGGCCAGGATACACCGCATGCAACGGCCGCCGACGGTCACCGCAATCTGCTTTTGACGATGGCCATGGATTTATCGGCGAAGCGCGGAGCGCCGGTCGCGCTGCCGGTCGACCCGGAAGAACTCATGGCGGAGCTGAGCTGAACCTGGAATAATTCGGGCTCCCCTATCAGGAAGATGACATGCTCAGGCAGAATGAAAGAAACGCGCACGCCAGGGAGACTTCGCGCGCCGATTGGCCCACCGATCTCCAGAAGGAATTCCAGACGGATGAATTCAACGGCGCCGTTGGCAGCACCCTCGTTTCAGAAACCGACAAGGTAAGGGTTTGGCATCTGCGTCTGCCTATCGGCAAAAGGTGCAGGTTTCACCGCCACGTCCTGGACTATTTCTGGACGGCCCATTATCCGGGCAGAGCGCGTGGCTATTTCGACGATGGCCGCATCGTCGATGTGACCCACCACCAAGGCGAAACCAAGCACTTTACGTTCGGTGAAGGCGAATATTTCGTTCACTCTGTCGAAAATATCGGCAATACGGATCTGCTGTTCACGACTGTCGAATTTCTGGGCGGCGCCAATCCACCACTGCCGGTTCCCGATGAGGTCCGTTTAGAGCGCAATTCGTGACGCCGATAAACCTGCGATTTGGCGGCTATCAGGGATCCGCCTCGATCCATACCCGCGCCGGCAATGTGTTCGGCGAAATGCTGGCAGCCGAGCTTGGCGATTCAGTCAAATTCACGTTTGACTCCAACATTGTCGAACGCGGGCACAAAGCCTCCGATCTGCTTTCCATGGTGGAAACCGGAGAGATCGACGGATGCTATTTTTCTTCCAGCTACCTTGCCGGCCGTGTCCCAGAGCTTGGGATCTTCGATCAGCATTTCGTCGTGCCCGACAGGGCAGCGGCCTACGCAATTCTTGATGGATCGCTTGGCCGGCGGCTCGCCGCGCTTGTCGAAGACAGGACCGGATTTATTGTTCTGGATAATTGGGACAACGGTTTTCGCCATATTTCAACCGGACGGCATCCGATCCTGCAGGCGGAAGACTGCAAGGGTCTGAAAATTCGCACGCTTGCCAACGAAAATCATCAGCGGGTTTTCCGTTCACTCGGATTCGAACCGTGCGCAATTGACGTCCGCGACCTGCCGGCGGCGGTCGCCGAAGGAACCGTCGACGCCCAGGAAATTCCACTGACCAACATCTATAATTTCGGACTTCACACCACGCATAAATATATCACATTGACCCGCCACCTCATGGGCGTCGCCATGGTCCTGTTCAACAAGGACCGGGTGAGGTCATGGCCGGCGGACTTCCGGGGCGGCGTGGAATCCGCACTCAGACACGCAACGCTGTCACAACGTCAGTTCGCCGACGAAGACGATCGGATTTGCGCCGAAAAACTGATTGCCGAAGGCACCGAAATTCATGAGTTCGACAGTAGCCAGCGAGAGACTTTTGTCGAGGCGACAAGAGAGGCTGTCGCAAAGACACGTGCCGGATTTGATGCGGATTTGGTCGCCTTGTTCGACGAAAACCTGTCCCGGGGCATAATGTTCGACGACTTCGCTCCATGGCCTGCTATTCGTAATTTGCATAGACCAAGCCGGTTTTCGAATTTTCGTCATCACCATGGGTATGGCTAGTTTTCGGCGCGGAATAAATCGCCGGCGCGTAGACCCGGCATTCAGGCGGGTTGATATGGATCGGATCAATGTTGGAATAATCGGTACCGGCTGGTGTGGCGGCATTCGTGCGGACGCCTGTTTTGCAAATCCACTGGTCGCTGATCTTCACATCGCGGATATACGCGAAGATCGGCTGCGCGAAGTCGAAGCGGCCGCTCATCCGGTCTCCGCAACGACCGATTACCGCGTCCTCCTTGACAATCCGGACATTGACGCGGTGATGATATCGGCAACGCCGGAGACACTGCATTTTCCGATGGCGAAAGATGCGCTGGCCGCCGGCAAGCACGTGTTCCTGGAAAAACCGATCGCCATCACCCTGGCCGAGGCCGACGAACTGGTCGCGCTTTCACACGAAAGCCAAGTGAAATTCACGATTGGCTATTCGCAGCGCTTCAACCCGAAATATGCCTATATCAAAAGATGCCTTGAGGATGGAACGCTGGGAGAGCCGGTCAGCGCGCTGATCAGCCGCCACATCACGCGCTCTCTCGGCAAGAAGATTTCCGGACGCGTCAAGCTGTCGCCGGCGGCAATGGAAGCCACTCATGATCTCGACTTCATGCTGTGGTGCCTTGAACCTGCCAGGCCGATCCGGATCTATGCGCAAACGGTCTACAAGGTGATGCAGGAATTCAATGGCGCGCCGGATTGTACCTGGATCATCGTGACAATGGACAGTGGCGTCTCATTCACCATCGGTGCTGGCTGGATCCTGCCGCCGGGCTATCCGAATTATTCGACGACGACACTGGAAATGGTCGGCACGAAAGGAGCGCTGCTGATCGACGACTCGCATCGCGATGTCGTGCTCAACACGATGGACAACGGTATCCAGTTTCCGATGTCTTCCATGCCCGGCGAACAGGTCAATCACGTCTTCGCCGGACCGATGGCGAATGAAACGCACCACTTCATCGAGGCGGTCGCGCTGGACAAGCCGGTCCTGGTGACGCCGGAACAGGCGCGCAAGGTCATGGAGGTCTATATCGCGGCCGATATTTCGGCGGAACGCAACGAGCCGGTGACGCTGCCGTTGAATGATGCCGATATCTCGTCGATTACCCGGTAATCCATTCGCCTGGCGCAAGCCGGACGCGGCAACGCCTTCATATTGCCGATTCCGAAACCACGTATTCGGAATCTGAGAAGCAGAGCCGCATTTTGTCGGCAAAACTGTCAACGACACGAAGCCGGCGTGATCCCTCCGGAAAGACCAGGCCATAGCTGATTTCGATGGCCGGCTCGAATGGCCGGACTTCCACCTTGCCAACAAAATGGTCGGCGACGAAGGGATGGACGACAGCGACTCCGATCCCCAGTTCAACCAGGTTGCCCATCAGGATCGTCGATTGGGCTTCCGCCACAACCTGGCGCTTGATTTTCAGCCGCGTAAACAATTCCTCGGTGCGATACCGCATGACCGTGTCGGCTGACAGGGAGACGAAACGTTCGCCGTCAAGGTCGTCAGCGTTGATGGTCCGTTTGTCTGCCAGCCTATGACCTTTCGGCATGATCAGGACGGAACGCACCCGGCAAAGCGGCTCTACGCTGAGCCCCTGCTGTACGATCGGCAACGTTGCAAGCCCAAAATCGTACTGCCGGTCAGCGACAGCGTGCTGCAACTCGCTGCGGTTCTTCAAGTGAACGATGACGTTCAGGCGCTTGTTTTCCGCCTGCAGGAGCTGCAATGGCTTTGGCAGCATGCACGTGCCTATTGCCGGCATTGCAACGATGCGAAGCGTGCTTGCATTATGAGCTCGAATGTTGATCGCGGTCTCGCGGATCTGGTCAATTTCATCGAGTATCCTCTCCGCGACGCTGAAAAATTCCTGGCCCTCCGGTGTGATGGCCAGCCTGCCGCGGTGACGGTCGAACAGGGCAAATCCCAATCCTTCCTCAAGCTGACTGATCAGCCGGCTGACCGCGGACTGGGTCATGCCCATGACCTCGGCTGCCTGGGTCGTCGTCCCCGTTGTCACCACCGCGCGCATGGCTTCGAGCTGTCGGATTTTCATGTCTCGCGTCCCCGGCACTGAGCAAATGTCGGGTTAGTCTATTCCAGTTTCGCATAGGTCTAAACTAATAAAGCATTGCGAAAAATGCGCCCGGTTCTCTAGTCTTTTTCACGTGAACATGCTGGTTCTGGTGGGTAAAATGGACGGGCGATCGGGGACGAATGAGGTCGAGCGTGGCAACGATTAGCCCAATGGCGACAACTCGATGAAGGGCAAGGCCAACTTCAACACCGTCGCGGCGGTGCTATTCGTCGTCCTTGCGGTTGTCCTGTTTCTGATCATTCCAGGTCAAATCGAAACGCCTATCATCGTGCTCGCCGAAGATGCGATGAGCCTGAAGGCGGAAGTGTTCCCGCAACTGGTCGCCGCCGGGTTTCTGGGGCTTGGAATTTGGTTTTTCTTCAAGAGCTTTTCGCTCGCGGAGACAAATCAGTTTCGCGAGCTGGACCGGTCGGCGCTTGTCAATGTCGGGACAACGCTGGTGGCGATGGCGATCTACGCCCCGGCCATGATTGCATTGGGTTTCGTCGTGTCGGGCGCGATCATGATTGCTTTCCTGGCGACGCTCTACGGCAACCGGAACTACTACCTCACCGCGGTCGTCAGCGTCGTCGTGCCGGTTGCGATTTTTTTCACCTTCACCAAGCTGTTGGCGACCTCGCTGCCGCCGTTTCCGATAGACACATTCTTGACCAGGTACTTCATTCTCTGAATGGTCCGGGCGTGAATATTCGGTGAAGAATTAGACTTAACCACGAAGGACCGATTGGCCAATGTGGGACTTTTTTGTCGAGGGCGTGGGCCTGGCCTTGCGCTGGGACACATTCGCCGCCGTGAGCGTCGGGTTGTTGCTCGGCATGTTCGTCGGCGCCTTGCCCGGCTTCACCACCCTCATGGCGATGGCGATCCTGCTGCCGCTTTCCTTCTTCCTCCATCCACTCATCGGTATTCCGTTCCTGCTCGGCGTCTACAAGGGCGGCATTTATGGCGGCAGCATCCCGGCCATTCTGGTGTCCATGCCGGGCACCGGCGCCGCCGTGGCGACCCTCTTCGACGGCCCCGCCCTGACCAAGAAGGGAAAGGCCCGCAAGGCGCTGGAAATAGCCCTGTTTTCGTCGGTTTTCGGCGATCTTTCCAGCGACATCGTGACCATCCTGTTCATCGGCCCGATCGCCATCGTCGCCCTTATGTTCGGGCCGCCGGAGCTGGCCGCGGTGCTCCTGCTCGCCCTCATCGTCATCGCCGCCACGTCCTCCGGCGTCTTCGTCAAGGGTCTCCTGATGATGGTCACCGG
>CAXMRP010000195.1:0-9554 GCA_964196155.1 uncultured Polyangiaceae bacterium | reverse complement strand
GCGTTAAACCCGAGAACGGCCAAATCCACCAAGTCCACAAACGCATCAATCGCCCGGACCGGATTGTTCTCGTCAACAGAATCGTCAAGACATTCGGGCAATAAAATCACCTGCTGACGGCCCACTCCTTCGATAAATTGTTTCATAGACAGCCCCCGTATCGAATACGGAAATCATACCATCACTCGGCCAAAAACCGGGGAGTTTTCACACAGCCTCTCCGCACAGCTGCTATTCGGTGATGAAGCCGAATGACTGGTGTTGGCACAAAGCTGCCGTCACGGATCGATTGTTTCAAGCCTGCTTGTGACCCCGAGCCGCCATTCGTAAATTTAGGTCAACGACTGCTCCGAGCCCAACTCTACCAACGCTGCGAAATGGTCAGATGTCTGCCGAAATCGCACTGATGGATGTCGATCCGCAGCGGCTGGCGGATTCAGAGCTGGTGGCAAAAAAATGATCGCCTCAATGGGTGCCGGCGCAACGGTATCGGCCCACACCGATCGCCGGGCGGCGCTTGATGGCGCGGAATTTGTCATCGTCGCCTTCCAGATCGGCGGGTACGAGCCTTGTACCGTCACCGACTTCGAGGTGCCCAGGAAATTCGGCCTGCGCCAGACGATTGCCGATACGCTGGGCATCGGCGGCATCATGCGTGGTCTGCGTACGGTGCCGCATCTGTGGGCGCTTTGCGCCGACATGGCTGATCTGTGCCCGGACGCGATCCTGCTTCAATATGTCAATCCAATGGCGATCAATACCTGGGCCATCGCCGAAAAATATCCGCAAATCCGACAGGTCGGATTGTGCCATTCGGTTCAACACACGGCCGGTGAACTTGCACGCGACCTTGATATCCCGGTCGAGCGCCTGCGCTACAAAGTGGCCGGGATCAACCACATGGCCTTTTTCCTGACGCTCGAAGAAAGGCTGGCGGACGGCAACCACCGTGACCTTTATCCAGCGTTGCGCGAGGGTTACCGCGCCGGGCGCATTCCGCTGCCTTCGTCGTGGAATCCGCGTTGCCCGAACAAGGTTCGGTACGAAATGATGATGCGGCTCGGCTATTTCGTCACCGAGAGTTCGGAGCATTTTGCCGAATATGTGCCCTGGTTCATCAAGCGGGACCGGCCGGACCTGATCGAGCGTTTCGGCATACCGCTTGATGAATATCCCAAACGCTGCGTGGAACAGGTCGGGCACTGGAACGCGCAGGCAAAGCAGTATCGTGAAGCGGAAGCAATTGAGGTTAGCCGCTCGAACGAATATGCGGCGACTATCATCAATGCCGTTGCGTCCGGCGAGCCGGCGGTGATCTACGGCAATGTAGCCAATGCCGGATTTATTGCGCAGTTGCCGGAAGGGTGCGCCGTTGAAGTGCCTTGCCTGGTCGACGGCAATGGCGTGCAGCCGACCGGCGGGCATCACTTGCCGCCACAACTGGTTGCGCTGATGCGTACCAACATCAATGTGCAGGAACTAACTGTTGCCGCACTGATGCAGGAAAATCGCGACCATATCTATCACGCCGCCATGATGGATCCGCACACCGGCGCCGAGCTCGATCTTGACCAGATCCACAATCTTGTTGATGACCTGATCTTGGCCCATGGCGATTGGCTGCCGGCATGGGCGCATCCATGACCAATTCCGCAGGCCGCTACGGCTCCCCAGGTGCTGGCGTTCGGGGCCTGTTATCTTGAGTTGAACTGCATCAGCGCCGCACCGCTGGTCTCGGCAATGCACGAAAGGAACCGGATGACGCAGACGCGCTGGGGTATCATTGGGCCGGGATCGATCGCCCACAATTTCGCCGATGGACTGAAGGAAGCCCCTTCGGGCACACTTGTTGCCATCGCCAGCCGCGACGAAAGCCGCCGGCAATCCTTCGGCGATGAATATGGGATTGCGCCTGACAAACGCTACGGCGACTACGCAACTCTCTCCGCCGATCCCGACATCGACACCATATATATCTGCACGCCGCATCCGTTCCATGCCGAACTGTCGGTCATGGCCATGCGGGCGGGCAAGTCGGTGCTTTGCGAGAAGCCGGCAGGCATGTGTGCGGCGCAGGTCGACGCGATGGTCAAGGTCGCCGAACAGGCCGGCACCTTCTTCGCCGAGGCGTTCATGTATCGTTACCACCCGCAGATCGCGCGGCTGGTGGAAATTGTCCGTTCCGGCGAGATCGGCGAGATCCGCCACATCCACGCCAGCATGGGCTTTATCGCACCCACCAATCCGGCATCACGGCTGTACGATCGCTCGCTTGGCGGCGGTGCGCTGCTTGATGTCGGCGTCTATCCGGTCTCGCTGGCGCGCCTTGTCGCCGGCGCGGCGATCGACCGTCCGTTCGACAATCCGGTTGTGGTCAAGGGGGTCGGGCATATCGGGCAAACCCGTGTCGACGAGGAGGCCTATGCGCTGCTTGAATTTGCCAGTGGTATCACCGCGCAATGCACAACCGCGATCCGGCAGGACATGACGCGCACTGCGACAATCATCGGCAGCGCCGGTAATATCCACTTGCCCGATCCATGGGTGCCGGGGCGCAATGCCGGGCCGTCGGATGCGACCATCGAAGTGACGGTCGACAGCGAGACCCGCACAGAGGATATCCGCCAGCCAGAGCATTTGTTCACCTTCGAGGCGGAAGCGGTGAGCGCCGCGATCGCAAACGGCAAAACGGAACCCGATGCGCCGGCGGCAAACTGGGCCGACAGTATCGGCAATGCGGAAACCCTGGACCGCTGGCGGCACGAGATCGGCTATGTCTATTCCGTTTGTGATCCCGCCGTCAGCCGGAAGCTGTCGGGGTTGATCCCGGCCGGCTTGCCCAGGATTCCGATGCGGAACATTGACGGGATCGACTGCGCGGTCTCGGCGCTGGTGATGGGCTGCGACAATCAGGCGACGCTGGAAGGCGCTGCTATTGTCTGGGATGCCTGGACGGAGGCGGGCGGCAACGCCTTCGACACCGCCTATGTCTATGGCGCCGGCGTGCACGAGGCCATGCTCGGCAAATGGATTTCCGCCCGGGGTGTCGCCGATGACATCGCCGTCATCGCCAAAGGTGCCCACACTCCCTATTGCACGCCGGAAGCGCTCGGCACGCAGCTGGCAACCTCGCTCGACCGCCTGAAGCTGGAACGTGTGCCGATCTACATCATGCATCGCGACAATCCCGACGTTCCGGTCGGAGAGTTTGTCGATGCCCTCAACGACCTCCATTCGCGGGGCCTTATCGGCATTTTCGGCGGCTCCAACTGGACAGTTGAGCGTTTCGCCGAGGCCAATACCTATGCCGCGGCGAAGGGATTGCAGCCGTTTCGCGTCCTCAACAACAATCTGTCTCTTGCAGTGATGGAACGGCCGGTCTGGGACGGCTGCGTGACGTCCAACGTGCCCGATACACGCGCGTTTTTGAGAGAACGCCAGGTCGTTCACTTTTCCTGGTCATCGCAGGCAAGAGGCTACTTTCTGCCGGCGGCCTTGCGCGACCGGTTGCCGTCCGATACCGGGCCGGAGGCCTGCTTTGGCAGTGCGGCAAACGCCGAGCGCCGCCGCAGGGCCGAGCAGCTTGCCGCCGAACACGGGGTCTCGGCGCACAATATTGCCACCGCCTGGGTGCTGGCGCAGGAATTTCCGTCGTTCGCGCTGATCGGACCGCGTTCGTTCGATGAGATTGCCTCGACGCTACCGGCGCTGGGCGTCAACCTCAATCCGGCAGACGTGGCCTGGCTCAATCTGGAATCGGAAGACCGCTGATCCAACGGAATATTCCGTTCGCCCTCACGATGCCAGTTAACGGACCAGCGCGGGCGTGCGGATTTCTTTGATCGGCAATTACGAGGCGCCGGTCATATCAGGCCGGAAGCGCAGCGCCAAACTGGAAAAATCGCCCGACAACCAGGTAGTGAGGTTACCCGATGCGCGACCAGATAATACCAGCGGCGTTGAGGTTTGAATCAACAGGAATTCCCAAATCAGTTGATGTCTGATTCAAAGAAGTGGCTCGGGATATCTGAGCAGGCGGGCTGCGTGGAAATTTGGCCTGTGACCGGCATTGTTTGCCGAACACAGATGTGACCGCCTCTCTGCCCGAATATGGCCATCAGAGGATTAAAGCCTATTGCGCAATAGGCTGCGGCATACTCCTCTAGCGAGGCCGGATCAGGCCGCGGTGTCAGTCAACTGCCGCATGATCACCTGGCGTGCCGGTCGCAGCAGATTGCCGAGATGCAGCAGTGTGTCTCGAGCCAATCGCGCCGGTCGGCGATCATCGGTATAGAGACCGACCAGCATGTTGGTGCCCAAATATATTGGCCGCGCCACCCGGTCATGAGCGAGATGATATCTACGTAATACCTGGGTCGAGCCGATGTCGGCGCCCTGGGTTTGGGCTGTCCGGATTTCTTCAGCCAGCTTGGCCGCGCCACGCAGGCCGAGGTTAAAGCCATGGGCGGTCACCGGATGCATGCCGACTGCGGCATCGCCGATCAGTGCGAAGCGGTGAGCAAAAAAGCGATCGGCGTAGACGGCGACCAGCGGATAGATGTGGCGCTTGCCAAACAGTCGCATGGCGCCGAGATGATGTCCGAAGCGGGTGGCGATATCCCGGTTGAAAGCCACTTCGTCCATCGCCATCACTTCCGCGGCGTTGTCGGCGGGCAGGGTAATGACCACGGAGCTTTGCCTGCCGGCCAGCGGCAAAACCGCCAGCGTACGGTCATAATGAAAGCATTCGGAAGCCGTGTCGTCATGCCCCTTGTCATGGTCCATGCGGCAGACAATGCAGCTTCGCCCAAAATCGCGCATCCGCGCCGCGATGCCAAAGGAACGGCGGGTTTCGGAGAACCGACTGTCGGCGGCGACCAACAACGGCGCCTGCAACTTGCGGCCATTGTCGAGCGTGGCCCACGCCCCCTTTTCGTCGACGCCGGACGCAACCACCGTGCAGCCGTCAATCAGTTCGCAATCCGGTACTTCCTGAAACGCGGAAAACGCGGCGCGGCGGATCTGATCATTCGCGACTATTTTGCCGAGAAATTCCTTTCCGGTTTCCCGGTGATCGAAATGCAAGGCGTAGGGGGATTTGCCGTTGATGACCTTGGCATGACGAATGACGGCCACCTCTTCCGCCGGCATGTGCGGCCAGATATCAAGGTCGCGCAGGATTCCTTCGGAGCGGTGGGTGAGGGCAATATCGCGACCGTCGATCGGTGGATCGGCAAGGGTTGCGCGCGGCTGCTTCTCGACAACTACAATGTTGAGATCGCATCCTTTCAACGCCCGGACAAAGCTCAGTCCCGCCGGTCCCGCACCGACGACGATCAGATCGCAGGTCACCGTTCGGTCTTTGGTGCGTGCAGTCTTTTTCATGCCAATCCCCCGGTCGAAATATCCTGATTTCGGTCCTCACGGCTCGAAGATGCGACAAGTCTCGTGGGTGGGCATTGATTCAGATCAGTTGGTGTCTTCCACAAATTCCGGATTTTGGCTGATCGCATTGTGGCCGTTTGTCCGCTGCGCGCGACTTGACGCCTGCTCTCATGCTGGCGGTAACTGACTGTTTTCAAAGCCCTTCAGCTGCAGCGACAGCAAACGGTCGCCTTCCTTGACCAGATCAAAATTGCGAGCATTGAGCGACCACCGCATGGCGAGCCCCTGAATGAGTGCCAGAACCAGATATGCAGCGTCATCGGGATCAAGTCCGGCGCAAAATCGCCGCGCCTTGATTTCTTCGCCGATCATATCCGACAAAGACCGGTGCGCCCGCTTGATCATGTCGGCAAAAAAGCAACGCAGCGCTTCGTTTTCCGCGTGGAGTTCCCGTGAAAACAGAATGGCGGGTATGGCCGGGGTGGTCTTCAGGAATGTCAGATGGCTGGTCACGAATACCCGCAGCCGGTCAGATGAAGGCAGATCCTGCCTGTGTGCGGCGGCCCAGTTCTCCTGCAAAAGCGCGCTGATGCGCAAGGCAACGGCCGCCCAGATATCCTCTTTTTTCGGAAAATGGCGGAAAATCCCGGGCTGGCTGATGCCGACCGCATCGGCCAGTGCCTGGGTCGTCATCCGGTCCGGGCCGACTTCGCCGGCAAGCTTCAAGGCGATTTCGACGATCTCGCCTTTTCGTTCCTGTGCGGTTTTTCTGGTTCTTCCGGTCACCGGTCTGCCTTTGCCTTGCGCCGCGCGGCAAGGGCCGTGAACGCTATGGCGCCCCAGACCAAAATCCTCAAGACGAGGGCGCCGATCGTGCGCGCTTCAAAGGCGCCGCCTTGCAGGATGTGGATACCGAGCCAGCCAAAAACCAACAAGCTCGCCACAACGATCGCTACTGACAGATTTATTGCCCAACCGCGCAGAAGATAAAGGCCGACGCCGGCTGCAATGTAGGCGAATCCGGCAATGAAGTTAAACCACACGACAAAGGGAACATAATCGCCCGCTGCAACCCGTGCCGGGCCGTTGAACAGCACCACAGAACCACCCGAAACGATGGTCAGAGCACCGAACAAAACGCCAACTGTTGCCGCTGCAATTATCGGTCTGGTTCTGGTCTGAATTTCTTTTGCCATCACTCTACTCTCCTGAATTGCCATCGATCTGGATGCGGTAACCGGCATGGCAGGTTGTGCAGTTGTTCATCAATTCGCTGAGATTGGTCAGTACCACCTGGCCATCGCCCGTGTCGGCTGCGACCTGAGCCAGATCATCAAAGGCCTGGTGCGTCGCCATTCCCATTGTCTTGAACGCCAATGGTAATTTGGCCATCAGTGATACCGGCGCCTTGGATTCGGCGGGCACGCCGACCTGTTTTGCGTGGTCTGCGACACTGTTCATGTCGTTTTCGGCAAGTGCGCCGGTGATTGCCTCGACGCTTTCAAGAAATATGCGCATGTCAGCCAGCACCATATCGCGCTCGCCAGCGGACATGATGATGGCGGTACGCCCGTCATCACTCGCCACAACGCTGCCGCGGACAATAAACATGTATGCCATCGCGCCAATCACCGCGATCGACACGACCCACAGACCCCAGCAAAATTTGCATTTCCGTTGCATTTTTCTCTCCATAACATCGAGCGGTAATTAGTAAGTACTCACTAACTTATGGGATGTCAAGAGGCGGCGGATCGGCGACCCGGCGAAGGACCGCCTCAAGCGTGAAAGTCCAGGCATCAGCGCATGAGCCGGCGCGAATTCAGGATCGATCCTTGTCGCCAGCGTTGCTTCGCCGCGCAGGACCAACTTCCGGGGACTTTGGGCATTGATGAAAACCAATGCGCGCAAGGCGGGATCGTGTGCGTCGAGCGCTTCGGGCCGTTTGTGCGGCGATCGCTTGTAGACTTTGCGTGTGAGTTTCGCGCGCAGTGCGTTGACGATTACCGCGGCAATTTCATCCTGTCCTTCAATCAGGTCTTCGGCGTTGCCGCCGCAGTGCCCGGCCGGGGCTCGCTCAAGGTTCAACCGGTGTGCGCTGTGGCAGAGCGAGATTCCGGTCCGCCATGACCGCCCGCAACCGGTCCGGATAGTCGGTGATGGCGCCATCCACACCCATTTCGATCAGATTTTCCATGGCTGCCGGTTTATTGACTGTCCAGGGAATGACTTTCAAACCAAGGGCGTGGGCGGCTTCAATCTGTCCGCTGTCGATATCGCCGTGAAAGGGCGACCATACCTTGCCGCCGGCGGCATGGACCATGGCCGGGACGCTGTTTGCGTGGCTGGTGATGTCAAATCCCGCGGTCCAGGGCGAGGGTCCCTTTGTACCGATATTGTCGAGCCATTCCTGCCGGGCGCTCAAATATGCGGTTTCGATTTCCGGTGCGATGGACTGGGTGATCTGCAATGTGCGCCAGTCGAATGACTGGATCGATGTTCTGGCTTCAAAATGCCTGGCCCGGATGACGCCGACAAGGGCCTGCACAAATGTCTCCGGGTCGACGCTATTGCCGGGCTTGCGCGGATTGATCTTGGTTTCAATATTCAGCCGAACGCGCTCGTTGCCGGATTTTTCGACGAGGTCGAGTACGGCGTCCAGTGTCGGAATGCGCGCACCATCGACCGGTGTTTGCTCGGGAAAACGCGATGCCATTTTCGATGATCCGTCGATGCGGCCGACGTCGTATTGCGCAAGTTCGTCCTGGGTCAGGGCGTGGATCGTCGGCGTGTCTGCGGCCAGCCACCGCCCGTTGGACCTGCGTGTTATCGCCGGGCTCAACGCCTGATTATGGGTGATGACAACGACACCGTCGCTGGTGATGCCGGTATCCAGTTCCAGCGTGGTCACGCCGATGGTCAGGGCCCTGGCAAATGCTGCCAGCGTATTTTCGGGCATCAAACCGCGGGCGCCGCGGTGGCCTTGCAGATCAAACGCCGCAGCATGGGTCGTTTGGGCGAAAAGCATGACCATCATAAGAACCGGTAATCGCATTCTGTAGTCCGCCGTCTGGTTTTTGCGTCGAAAATTTTGCCGATTGTCACGGTGCGCCCGATCCGAATGTGATTCAAGGTCACAGGGAGCCCAGAAACCGGATCAAAGCTGTCCGGCCTTTTTGCGGGAGTTCGGCAAAGCGGTCCCGCGCCGATTGCGCCTCGCCGCCATGCCACAGAATCGCCTCGGTCAGGTTGCGCGCCCGTCCGTCATGGAGAAAAAAGGTGTGGCCGCTGACGGTTTGGGTCAGGCCAATGCCCCAAAGAGGCGGCGTGCGCCACTCGCTGCCGGTGGCCACGCCGACCGGTTGGCCATCCGCCAGTCCTTCGCCCATGTCGTGCAGGAGAAAATCGGAATAGGGCCAGATCAGCTGGAAGGCATGGGCGTGATGATCGGCATCGCGGCGGGTGACATATTTGGGCGCATGGCAGCCAATGCATCCGGTCTCGTAGAATATTTTCTTGCCCCGCAGCACCTGCCGATCGCCGACAGTACGGCGCGCCGGCACAGCGAGATTTTCTGAGTAGAAGGTAACAAGATCGAGCACCGGATCGGGGGCCTCGGTGTCGCCAATGTGCGGTTGGACACCGGTTGGAAAGCCGAGGCATTTGGCCTGCCGATCCGTGCAGTCACCGTAATGGCGCGGCACATCGGGGGTCGATATGCCGATATCGCCGGCAAAGGCGTTGGCGGACTGTTCCCGCACCGTGGCGGTTTGCGCCTTCCATCCAAAGCGACCAATCGTCAGATCGCCGGATCGGGCGTCGCGGGCAAGTGCGACCTTGCCTGATATGCCCTCTGCGTTGGCATCGTCCTCGTCGGCCCGGGCGTGGATATCGGCAGGATGAATGGCCTGGATCAAGCCCATGCCGGTCATTGGCGGGGCGATCCTTGGTGAAAGGGTTGTTTGCGCATCAAGGGGTCCGTAGCCCAGATCGGTGACCGAATAGGTTGGCTGGCGCAGCGAAACAGTTGATCCGTCGCCAAGGATAACCTCGACAGTCTCATAGTCGATCACCATCCGGCCTTCTGCAGGCAATCCGGGCAGGGTCCGGTCCTGAAACTGGCCGCCATAGACCGGATCAGGAAGGCTTGCCGTTTGCAATTCTTCCAG
>CAXMRP010000194.1:0-11645 GCA_964196155.1 uncultured Polyangiaceae bacterium | reverse complement strand
CTGGCTGCCGGTCATCAGCGCCACCACCTGATTGCGTGGCAGCGAGGAAAACGCATCCTGATCCAGAAACGGCGGCAGTCCGTCGAGATATCCAATTTCGGTGGCAACATCGACAGCCCGGCGCATTGCCCGGCCAACCAGCACAACCGACCGGTCGGCCGCGCGGGCAGCTTCAGCCACCGACCGGATCCGCGCCACATTACTGGCAAAGGCGGTCACGATAATCCGCTGCTTGGCCTTGCCGATCAAATCCGTGAGCGTGACTGCCACATCCGCTTCGCTCGGGCTGACACCGTCTCGAATGGCATTGGTGGAATCGCACACCAGCGCCAACACGCCCTCATCGCCAAGGGCCTCCAGCCGCGCTTCATCGGTCGGCAGGCCCACAACCGGGTGCTGATCGAGTTTCCAGTCGCCCGAGTGCACGACAAGCCCGGCGCTGGAGCGGATTGCCACCGCATTGGGCTCGGGGATGGAGTGGGACATCGGCACATATTCGATCTCGAACGGGCCGATCTTGTGGCGCCCGCCCTGTTCCACAACCGTGATCGGGATTTCCGGCGCACCCCGCTCCCCGGCTTTCTTGGCCTGCAGCAGCGCCGCGGCAAACGGTGACATGATGACCGGCGCCTTGAGTTGTGGCCAAAGATCGAACAGCGCGCCAAAATGATCTTCGTGCGCATGGGTGATGACGATGCCGGCCAGCGATTTTCGATTCTCGACCAGAAAGGAAATATCCGGCAGGATCGCGTCGATGCCAGGCAGGTTTTCCTTGGCAAAGGAAACCCCCATATCGACGGCCAGCCAGGTCCGCTTCTTGCCGCTGCCCAGACCGTAAAGTCCGAGATTCATGCCGATTTCGCCAACGCCGCCAAGCGCCACGAAAACCATGTCGTCGCTGTTCCCGGATTTGTTTTGTTTGGATTTATCTTGAGAAGTCATGGGTTACCGTCACTCTTTTTCATCTCGGGAAAAAAACACGTCGCCAGCTGATATCACCATCTCTCCCGACGGACCATTGAGAACCAGACGACCATCAAAGTCGATACCGCCAAATCGCCCCGTTACGGTTTGTCTCGGCAGTTTGACCACGATCGGTTGATCAAGCCGCGCCGCCCGGGACAACCACGATGTGCGGATAGCCAGGAAGCCGTTGCCGTCATCCCATTGCGTCATTCGGTCGGCCATTGCTTCGGCCAGCGCCAGAAACAGGTCATCGGGGGCAACGGGCATGCCGCCCGCTGCAAGGCTAGTGGCGTGAGTGTCGGCAAGATCCGGCGCAAGCGCGCAATTGACCCCGAACCCGATCACCACCGCCTGCAAACCGCCAGAAAGCCGGGATTCAGCAAGGATACCGGCAACCTTATGTCCATCAAGCAGCAGGTCATTGGGCCACTTGATTGTGAAACGCCCGGCCCCCGCCGGTCCGCAAACCCCCTCCAGCCCGTCGCAAATCGCAACCGCCGCCACCAGCGGCAACTGCGCGATGACCGATATGTCGGTGACAGCAGGAAGGAGAAGCGAGGCATACAGATTGCCCGGCTCCGAGACCCAATCCCGTCCCTGCCGGCCGCGCCCTGCGGTTTGGCGCTCACCGGTAACCCACAGATTACCGGTGTCGCCGGACGCCGCGGCTTCAAATGCCAGATCATTGGTTGAACCGACAGCCCCGAACGATTGCCGCCGATAGCCACGATCGGTAACAGGCTCGATCGCCGGAGGGTGCATCGCCGTTATTGCAGCAATCCGGCTGATTGCAGACCCGGCCCGAACAAACTGGCGGCTGCACCGCCGGCCAGATCGACAATCGGTGCGGCAAACACCACAAAGGCAATGACGAAAAGCCCCGAAATGCCCATCACAGCCTTGAGTTCCATCGGCTGGGGCTCAAATTGCCCTTCCGGCTCGTCGAAATACATCATCTTGATGATCCGCAGATAATAAAAGGCGCCGACGACACTGGCGACCACGCCGATCACGGCCAGTGCATATAAGCCTTTTTCGATGGCCGCCAGAAACACATAATATTTGGCAAAAAACCCGGCGAGCGGTGGAATACCGGCCAACGAGAACAAGATGGCCCCAAGCAGGAACGCCATAACCGGCTGGGTTTTGGCCAGACCCGATAGCGAGGAAATATCCTCCACCATCTGCCCGCCCTGGCGCATCGACAAAATGCAGGCAAAAGCGCCCAGCGTCATTACCATGTAGACAACCAGATAAATGATAACGCCCTGCACACCGGCCTGGGATCCGGCGGCCAGCCCGACCAGCGCAAAACCCATATGGCCGATCGAGGAATAGGCCATCAGCCGCTTGATATTGGTCTGGCCGATGGCGGCAAACGCACCCAGCACCATGGAGGCAATGGCAACGAACGCCAGCACCTGTTGCCAGTCCGGCGTTACCGGCCCGAACGCGCTCACAGTGATCCGCATGAGCAGGCCCATCGCGGCGATTTTCGGGGCAGCGGCGAAAAACGCCGTGACCGGCGTCGGCGCACCCTCATAGACATCCGGCGTCCACATGTGGAACGGCACCGCCGAAATCTTGAAGGCAATGCCGGCCAGAACGAACACCAGCCCGATGACCAGGCCCGTCGACCGGCCGGTCTCCAGCGCCGCCGATATACCCTCAAACCCGGTATGGCCGGTAAAGCCGTAAACCAGCGACATGCCGTAAAGCAGCATGCCCGATGACAAGGCGCCAAGGACGAAATATTTCAGCCCCGCCTCGGTCGAGCGCACCGAATCCCGGTGGATAGCGGCGACCACGTAAAGCGCCAGCGATTGCAATTCAATTCCAAGATAAAGGCTGATCAGATCGTTGGCCGACAGCATCATCAACATGCCCAGCGTCGCCAGCACGATGAGGATCGGATATTCGAAACGTTCAAACCCTTCCGATCGCGCATAGCCGGCCGACATGGCAATTGCCACCGCCGAACCGATCAACACCACCACCTTCAGGAACCGCGCAAACGGATCGAGTACAAACGCACCGCCGAACGTCTGGCCGTTGGATTCCAGAAATATCAGCGCCAACACCGCCGCGCCCAACAGCGCCACCGACACGCCGGTAATCGTCGGCGCGGCGCGCTCGCCGGAAAACGCTCCGAACATCAACAGCGCCATCGCGCCGATCGCCAGAAGAATTTCGGCGTATACCGGGACCAGACTGGGAAGCATTGCGATCTCGTTCATGACTTCCTCACCGCCCCACCGAGGCCATACGCCCGGCACTTTCCAGTGCGGCCTGATACTGGGTAATCAAATTATCCACCGATGCCGTCGTGACATCGATAAGCGGGGCCGGATAAACACCAAACAGGATCGTCAACGCCACCAGCGGCAACAGGATCGCCTTTTCCCGCGTTGACAGGTCCAATATGCTCTTCAGGTTTTCCTTCTCCAGCTTCCCGAATATGACGCGCCGGTAAAGCCACAGGGCGTAGGCGGCCGAAAGCACGACGCCGGTGGTGGCAAACACGGCCACCCAGGTGTTGGCGCGGAAGGCGCCGACCAGCGTCAGGAATTCGCCGACGAAGCCGGACGTGCCGGGCAGACCGACATTGGCCATGGTGAAGACAAGGAACGCCATCGCATACCACGGCATGCGATTGACCAGCCCGCCATAGGCGGAAATTTCGCGGGTGTGCATTCGGTCATAGACGATACCGACACACAGGAAGAGCGCGCCCGAGACAATACCGTGTGAGATCATCTGGAAGATGCCGCCCTGCACCCCCTGCACTGTCGCGGTGAAGATGCCCATCGTCACAAAGCCCATATGCGCCACCGACGAATAGGCAATCAGCTTCTTCATGTCCTCCTGCATCAACGCCACCAGCGAGGTGTAGATGATGGCCACCACGGACAAAGTGTAGACCAGCGGCGCAAAATCAGCGCTCGCCAGCGGAAACATCGGCAGCGAAAAGCGCAAAAAGCCGTAGCCGCCCATTTTCAGCAAAACCGCTGCCAGAATTACCGAGCCGGCCGTTGGCGCTTCCACATGCGCGTCGGGAAGCCAGGTATGCACCGGCCACATCGGCATCTTGACCGCAAAGGACGCAAAAAAGGCCAGCCACAGCCAACTTTGCATATCGGCCGGGAACGTATGGGCCTGCATCTCGGGGATCGAGGTCGTACCGGAATTCCAGTACATCGCCATGATGGCCAGAAGCATCAGCACCGAGCCGAGCAGTGTGTACAGGAAGAACTTGAAGGCCGCATAAACCCGGCGCTTGCCGCCCCACACGCCAATGATCAGGAACATCGGGATCAGGCCCGCTTCGAAGAAAACGTAGAACAGCACGATGTCGAGCGCGCAGAACACGCCGATCATCAGCGTTTCCAGCACCAGGAAGGCGACCATGAATTCCTTCACCCGCGACTGGATCGCACCGAAACTTGACCAGATGGCAAACGGCATCAGGAAGGTCGTCAAGATGATGAACAGCATGGATATGCCGTCAATGCCCATCTCGTAGCGCATGAAATTGCCGAACCAGTCGGCATTTTCGACGAACTGATAACCGGGATTGTCGAAGTCAAAACCGATCCAGATCAACAGCGACAACAAGAAGGTGGCGACCGTCACGCCCAGCGCCACATGGCGCATATTGCGCCGATGAACTTCTTCGTCCCCGTTGATAAGGAAGAAAATGATCGCCGCGCCAATCAGCGGCAAAAACGTAATCGTCGACAGGATGGGCCAGTTGAGCATCAATATTATCCTGCGAACATCATCCAGCTCACCAGCGCCGCAACGCCGATCAGCATGGCAAACGCATAGTGATAGAGATAACCGGTTTGAAGGCGCACCACCCGGGCGGTGACATCAAGTACCCGTGCCGACACGCCGTCGGGACCAAATCCGTCGATCAGCCAGCCATCGCCCTTCTTCCACAAGAACCGGCCGATCGCCTTGGCCGGCCGCACGAAAAGAAAATCATACAGTTCGTCAAAATACCATTTGTTGAGCAGGAAGCGATAAAGGCCCGAATGCTGATCAGCCAGTGCCTTGGGGGTTGCCGGCGAGCGGATATAAAACCACCAGGCGGTGAGAAAACCGACGACCATCGCCATGAACGGCGAGGCTTTCACCCAGAACGGTACATGGTGCAATTCGGCCAGAATCCCGTGCTCGCCGCCATGGGCAACTGAGGTTCGCCAGAATTCCGGCGCCTCATGGGCATCGGTGAACACACCGTGGAAGATAAACCCGGCAAACAGCGCACCGGCGGCCAGCACATAGAGCGGCACCAGCATTACGTTGGGGCTTTCATGGACTTTTTCCATGACCTCGCCGGACGCTCGCGACTTGCCGTGGAAAGTCATGAAAATCAGTCGCCAAGAGTAGAACGACGTGAACACCGCGGCGATCACCAAAAGCACGAAGGCAAACCCCGCCGCCCCGCTATGGCTGGCGAACGAGGCCTCGATAATCGCGTCCTTGGAGAAGAACCCGGACGTGCCGATAATCGTCGCGGGAATGCCCACGCCGGTCAGCGCAATCGTGCCGGCGATCATCAACCAGTAGGTTTTGGGTATGTGCGATTTCAGCCCGCCCATTTTGCGCATGTCCTGTTCATCCGACACCGCATGGATAACCGAGCCGGATCCCAGAAACAGCAGCGCCTTGAAGAAGGCATGGGTAAAAAGGTGAAAGATCGCCACTGAATAGGCGCCAACGCCGAGCGCCACGAACATGTAGCCAAGTTGCGAACAGGTGGAATAGGCCACCACCCGCTTGATGTCATTCTGAACCAGGCCGACGGTGGCGGCGAAAAATGCGGTGAATGCGCCAACCAGAATAACAACCACAAGCGCCGTGTCCGACAGCGCGAAGATCGGCGACATTCGCGCCACCATGAAAACGCCCGCTGTCACCATGGTCGCCGCATGAATGAGCGCGGAGACCGGCGTCGGGCCTTCCATTGCGTCGGGCAGCCAGGTGTGCAGCGGTACCTGTGCCGACTTGCCCATCGCTCCCATGAACAAAAGCACGCAGACCACGGTCAGCGCCGCGCCGGCGGTATAGTCGTAGCCAAACAGATGCAGCGTCAGGTCATCGCCCGTGGCGACCGCTTCCGCATTGGCGAAAATCGTATCAAAACCAATGGAGCCGAACAGCACAAAGACGCCGAAGATGCCGAGCGCAAAACCGAAATCACCAACCCGGTTGACCACAAACGCCTTGATCGCCGCCGCATTCGCCGCCGGCCGTTTATACCAGAATCCGATCAGCAGATAGGACGCCAGCCCCACCCCTTCCCAGCCGAAAAACATTTGCAGCAGATTGTCGGCGGTCACCAGCATCAACATGGCGAAGGTGAACAGCGACAAATAGGCAAAGAACCGCGCCCGGTGCGGGTCGTGCGCCATGTAGCCAATCGAATAGACATGCACCAGCGCCGACACCGTCGTAACCACAACCAGCATCACCACGGTCAAGGTGTCGATCCGCAGCGCCCAGTCGGCAACCAGGGCACCCGAATGCACCCAGGTCATCACCGGAACGGTGAATGTCTCGACGTCGCCAAAACCGACTTGAAAGAATGCCACCCAGGACAGGACCGCGCACAGCAGCAAAAGTCCCGTCGTGATCCACTCCGCCGGCCCCGGTCCCTGATCATGACCGTGCCCAGCGCTTTGGTTGCCGCCAAGATCACCATCGCTGTCATGGTCGCCATGATGGCCATTGCCATTGGCGCTCGCCGATTCAATCGGGCTGGTCGCCAGCGCAAAGATCGCTGCGATGACGGCGCCCAGAAGCGGCAGGAATACGATTGCCGAATACATCGCCCTCAGCCCTTCATCATGTTGATGTCTTCGACCGCGATTGAACCGCGGTTGCGGTTGTAGGCAACAAGGATCGCCAGACCGATCGCCGCTTCCGCCGCCGCAACCGTCAGCACCAACATGGCGAATATCTGCCCGACCAGATCAGACAGGAATGCCGAAAACGCCACCAGATTGATGTTGACCGCAAGCAGGATCAACTCGATCGACATCAAGATGACGATGACATTTTTCCGATTGAGGAATATGCCAAAAACGCCGATCGTGAACAGGATCGCCGCAACGGTCAGATAGTGGCCCAGTCCAATAGTCATTGATGTGCCCTACAGCCCCCCTTACAGGCCCTTGCCCGATTCCACTTTGACGACCTCGATGGCCGTTTCCGGCGACCGCGCCACCTGTGCCGATATATCCTGCCGCTTGACGCCTTCCTTGTGGCGCAGCGTCAGAACAATCGCGCCGATCATCGCCACCAGAAGCACCATGCCCGCAGCCTGAAAATAATAGACATATTTGGTGTAGAGCAGCCCGCCGATCGCCTCGATATTCGACATCTCGGCTACCGGCGGGATTGGCGAGACGGCCTCTGCCACCAGATCCGGCGACAGCAGCGTGCCGCCAAGAACCGCAATCAGTTCGGCCAGCAAAATGATCCCGACCAAACCTCCAATCGGCAGATATTGTAAAAATCCCTGGCGCAGTTCGGTGAAATCCACATCCAGCATCATCACCACGAACAGGAACAGCACCGCCACCGCGCCGACATAAACCACCACCAGGATCATCGCCAGGAACTCGGCGCCTAAAAGTACGAACAGCCCGGCGGAATTGAAGAAGGCGAGGATTAAAAACAACACCGAATGCACCGGATTGCGTGACGAAATCACCATCAACGCCGCCGCGATAGTGACGAAGGAAAACAGGTAGAAGAACAACGGTTGCAAGATCATGGCGCGGATCGCTTCTGGTGCGCGCGCAAACACAAAGCCGCCTTTGGCGCGGCAACGCGCCTCGCCTCATAACCGGGCACGGTGTTTGCGTCCATGGGGTGCACCTGCGACATCATCGATAGGATCCGTCCATGGCAAGGTTGCGGGCCAGTTCGCGCTCCCAGCGGTCGCCATTGTCCAACAGTTTTTCCTTGTCGTAATAGAGCTCTTCGCGGGTTTCGGTGGCAAATTCGAAATTTGGCCCTTCGACGATGGCGTCGACCGGACAGGCCTCCTGGCAAAAGCCGCAATAGATGCATTTCGACATGTCGATATCGTAGCGCACCGTGCGCCGCGTCCCGTCGTTGCGCCGCGGACCGGCCTCAATGGTGATCGCCTGCGCCGGGCAGATCGCCTCGCACAACTTGCAGGCAATGCACCGTTCCTCGCCATTGGGATAACGTCGCAGCGCATGTTCGCCGTGAAAGCGCGGGCTCACCGGCCCCTTCTCGAAGGGATAATTGATGGTTGCCTTGGGCGCGAAGAAATACCGCATCGCCATCCATGTCGCCGACACGAATTCCTTCAGGAGCAGTGATCCGGCTACCTGGCGAAGTCCACCCATTACTGGCCTCCCATCGCGTCAGCAAAGACCGGTCCGATAAACCAGCCGATCAGCGGAAAGGCGATTATCTGCGCCTTGCGGACAAAGTTGAGCGCCTGTGGCCCTTTTCCGGCTTCGCCGCGCCGCGCGCCGCGCGCGATCACCATGCCGAATATGAAATATTCCACCACGGCAAAGGCCAGGCCGACAAGGGCGCCAATGAGATTGAATGACATGGGTCCCTCCTATCCGGCAGCGGCAGGAACGCCGCCCCACCCGGTCAGTTGCAGGACAAAGGCGGTGATCGCAACAGCCGCCAGCGAAATCGGCAGGAACACTTTCCAGCCCAGCCGCATCAGCTGATCGTAGCGGTAGCGCGGTACGATCGCCTTCACCATGGCGAACATGAAGAAAACCATGCACACCTTGGCAACGAACCAGAACACGCCCGGCACCCAGGTAAACGGCGCAAAATCGAACGGCGGCAGCCAGCCACCGAGAAACAGCAAGGTTGTCAGCGCGCAGACCAGCGTGATCGCCACATATTCACCCAGCATGAACATCATGTACGGCGCCGAGCCATATTCGACCATGAAGCCGGCAACCAGTTCGGATTCGGCTTCCGGTAGGTCAAACGGCGGGCGGTTGGTCTCTGCCAGCCCCGATATGAAGAAGATGATGAACATCGGGAACAGCGGCAGCCAGTGCCAGTCGAGGAAGGTATTGGGCATACCGAACATCGTGCCCACGCCCTCGGTCTGCGCCATCACAATGTCGGACAGGTTGAGCGAACCCACGCACAGCAGCACTGTTATTATGACAAAGCCGATGGAGACTTCGTAGGAAATCATCTGCGCCGCCGACCGCAATGCGCCCAGGAAGGCGTATTTGGAGTTCGACGCCCAACCGGCCATGATCACGCCATAGACTTCCAGCGACGCGATGGCGAAGACATAAAGGATGCCGACATTGATATCGGCAACCGCCCAGCCGGCGCTGACCGGGATCACTGCCCAGGCGGCCAGTGCCAATGTGGTGGATACCAGCGGCGCCAACAGGAAAATCGTCTTGTCCGAGGCCGACGGGATCAATGGTTCCTTGAGAACGAATTTCAGCAGATCCGCGAACGACTGGAACAGCCCCCAAGGCCCGACCACGTTTGGCCCGCGCCGCATTTGTACCGCTGCCCAGATTTTCCGGTCGGCATAAAGCAGGTACGCGACGATCAAGAGCAGCGCGACCATCAGCGCAAGGCTGTGTAACGCCATCAGCAAGCCGGGGATCAGATAATCGGTGATAAAAATGTCCATGCCCCGATCCTATTCCGCCGCTTCGGCCAGTGCTGAACGCCGTAGCGCCGAGCATTCCGCCATGATCGCCGAAGCCCGGGCGATCGGATTGGTCAGGTAAAAATCGCTCACAGTACTGGCAAACGCTGCGCCATCGCCGGCATTCGCCGACGCTCCATCGGCCAGCGTCTTGAATACGTTGGCATCGGCAGGCTCAACCGTGCCGATCGCCGCCAGATGTGGATGATCCTCGTACATCGCCGCACGAAGGGCATTGAGCGTATCGTAAGGCAAGGGATCACCGAGGCGCGCAGAAAGCGCCCGTAAAATCGACCAGTCCTCGCGTGCATCGCCCGGCGGAAAAGCAGCGCGATTGGCCATTTGCGGCCGTCCTTCAGTGTTGACATACGTGCTTGATTTTTCCGTGAAGGCCGCGCCGGGCAAGATCACATCGGCCCGATGCGCGCCGGCATCGCCATGGGTGCCGATATAGACCACCAGCGCGTCACCAAGCCCGCTCATGTCGATCTCATCGGCCCCAAGCAGAAACACCACATCCAATTCACCAGCGCCCGCTGCGCTGACGATCTCGCCAGTGGTCTTGCCACCCGCACCCGGCACAAAGCCGATATCCAGCCCGCCAACCCGGCCTGCCGCCGTGTGCAACACGTTGAAGCCGTTCCAGCCGTCTTTGACCACGCCCAGCGAAAGCGCCGCTTTGGCCGCCAGCGCCAGATTTGCCGCACCATTTGGCCCGGTAAGCGCACCCTGTCCGAGGATAAACATCGGCCGTTCGGCCTCCGCCGGCGCATGGTCGGCAAATGATGCCAGGCTTTGCGGCCCGGCACCGATATAGTGGTAATCGTAAGTCAGGTCGGCCTGTTCGCCAATGACGCCAATCGGCAGTGGCGAAGCACGCCAACGCTTGCGAATACGCGCATTGAGAACGGGTGCCTCGATGCGGGGATTGGCGCCGATGATCATGATCGCATCGGCATCATCGATGCCTTCGACCCGCGAATTGAACAGATAGCTCGCCCGGCCATTGGCTGGGTTCAGCGCGGTACCGTCCTGCCGGCAATCCATGTGCGGCGAGCCGAGTGCGCCCATCAGGCCCTTCAACGCAAACATGTCCTCGACACTGGCCAGATCACCGGCGATTGCCGCAATTTTCTCGCCGCCGGCAGCCTTTGCCTTGTCAGCAATGACGCCGAAGGCCGCATCCCACGATGCCGCGACCAGCTTGCCGTCTTTGCGCACATAGGGCTGGTCAAGCCGCTGGGTGCGCAGGCCATCGAAAATGTAGCGGGTCTTGTCGGAAATCCATTCCTCGTTCACCGCCTCATTCAGACGCGGCAGGATGCGCATCACTTCCCGGCCCCGGCTGTCGACCCGGATGGCCGATCCGAGCGCGTCCATCACATCGATGGACTCCGTCTTGGTCAGCTCCCACGGCCGCGCCTTGAAGGCATAGGGCTTGGACGTCAGCGCCCCGACCGGGCAAAGGTCAATGACATTGCCCTGCAACTCCGACGTTAGCGCTTTTTGCAGATAGGTCGTGATCTCGGCGTCCTCGCCGCGTCCGGTCATGCCCATTTCGGTGATGCCGGCGACTTCAGTGGTAAAGCGCACGCAACGGGTGCAGTGGATGCACCGGGTCATGATGGTGTTGACCAGCGGGCCGATATTCTTGTCTTCCACCGCCCGCTTGTTCTCATGATAGCGCGAGGCATCGACGCCATAGGCCATCGCCTGATCCTGCAGGTCGCATTCGCCGCCCTGATCACAGATCGGACAGTCCAGCGGGTGGTTGATGAGCAAGAACTCCATCACCCCTTCGCGCGCCTTCTTCACCATCGGCGATTTGGTCATCACCTCCGGCGGTTCGCCATCGGGTCCGGGTCGAAGATCGCGCACACCCATGGCGCACGACGCGGCCGGTTTGGGCGGGCCGCCCTTCACTTCAACCAGACACATGCGGCAATTGCCGGCGATCGACAGCCGTTCATGGAAACAAAAG
>CAXMRP010000193.1:0-3959 GCA_964196155.1 uncultured Polyangiaceae bacterium | reverse complement strand
TGGCTTCCACCAGTTCGGCCTGGGTCATCGGCTTGTCGTCGATGTTCAGGCGCGTCTCAAAAAGTTCGCACATGCGCGTTTCCACCGGGTCAGGCAGCTTGCGCGTGACAATGACGATCGGCTTGGTGTTTGGCATGGAGCGCTTCCCGGCCGGCGGACCGGCTCTTTCCTGAAACCTGTCTAGCAAAAGGGCGGACAAACGCAAGAATCGTGACGACCGTATCGTCATTCAGCGGCGGTTTGTCGCTTATACCAAAGGTCCTGACACTTGACTCATATGACCGGCATTTATCCGGGTTCTGGTTAGGCGCGATTGGCGCGGTGGTACGGGTACCACAAGGCAATCGCAACGACATCCAAAACCCGCAGAAATCCGGCCTGCGGTGACCCGAAATCGCCTGCCGGACAGCGTGCGTCCCTCCGATGATGCCCCGCATCACCGTTCGGGACGCGCCTTGCCGGCAGACGATTTTGGGCCATCATATGGGTCAAGTGTCAGGACCTTTGGTATTAGAGCCGGTCGCCGCCCGATATTAACCAGCCGGTAACCGTGAAGTGAGCAAATCACGTCAATGACTCTGATCCGCAAAAAACTTCTGCCCGCCGTTTTCGCCACTTTCATCGTAGCGGGAATGGGCGTGCTTGTGCCCGATGGCGGTTTCTTGCCGACGGCTCAGGCACAGACACTCAAGCGCGGTCCAAGCGGCCTGCTGCTGCCGCGTTTCGTCAGTTTGAAGTCGGCAAAGGTCAATGTGCGGCGCGGACCGGGCCAGCGATACGATATAGCCTGGGAGTTCGCGCGTGCCGGATTGCCGGTCGAAATCGTTCAGGAATTCGACAATTGGCGCAAGATTCGCGATGCAGAGGGCGATGAAGGCTGGGTCTTCCACAGTCTTCTTTCCGGCGAGCGGGCCGTCATAGTCGCGCCGTGGGCCAGCAAGGAGACCTTCGCCCTGAGAACCAGCGCGTCGGACGATACGACCATCATCGCCTATCTGGAAGCCAGAGTGATTTCACGAGTCGTTCAGTGCGACGGCCGATGGTGCCAGGTGCGCGGACAGGGCTATGACGGCTGGATCAGGCAGGACGATCTGTGGGGCGTTTATCCCAACGAGCAGGTCGAAAGCCAGTAGGCTTGCCGGAATATCGGCAGCGCTCCAAGTTTTCAGGCCGGTTTGCGGCGAACCCGCACGATAACCTCGACCGATGCCACCTCCATGCCCGGCGGCGGCGCTGGAATATTGTCGATATCGATCGGGCTTTCGACATCGATCAGACGGCTTTCACCCTCAACGAAGAAATGATGGTGGTCCGACACATTGGTATCGAAATAGGTCCGCGCGCCTTCAACGGCGACTTCTCTCAAAAGGCCCGCATCGGTGAACTGATGCAACGTGTTGTAAATCGTCGCCAGCGAGACCGGAACATCCGCCGTCAGCGCTTCTTCATGCAGCCCTTCGGCGGCAATATGACGGTGCCCGTGCCCGAACAAAATCGCGGCAAGGGCAACCCGTTGACGCGTTGGCCGCAAGCCTGCGGCGCGCAAATCGGCGGCAAGCCGTGTCTGCGGGCCGGCATTAGCAAAGGCAATGGGTGATCGTTCAAGCTGCAATGTATCAGACATGATAGCGTACCGGTTTCAACCTTGTGAATGGCGCAGAGCCAGGCGCGTTACCGGTCTCGCTATCGATTTTCCACGAATCCCGGTATTCCTCTATATGCGATAACCGGCAAACGAAACAACCGGATGCGGCAATATGCGTCGTCGTACCTGGCTGGCGCACTCAATCGTTTCGCGGACGGTGGTGCTATGTTAGGAACGGTTCGTGCGACCGGAACGGCGGTCGAAGGGGGAGGTCCATAGCGGTTTCATGAGCGATCGTCAGACACGTTTTGAATATGAGGATTTGCTGGCCTGCGGGCGCGGTGAACTTTTCGGCGAAGGCAATGCACAATTGCCGCTGCCGCCCATGCTGATGTTCGACCGCATCTCCGAAATCTCGGAGGAAGGCGGCGAATATGGCAAGGGGCTGGTGCGGGCGGAATTGGCCGTCAAGCCCGATCTGTGGTTCTTCGCCTGCCATTTCCAGGGCGATCCGGTGATGCCCGGCTGTCTCGGCCTCGACGCGCTTTGGCAGATGCTCGGCTTTTTTCTGGGATGGCTTGGTGAGCCCGGGCGCGGGCGGGCGCTTTCACTCGGCGAGGTCAAATTCTCCGGCATGGTGCAGCCATCTGTCAAACGCATTGAATATGGCGTCGATCTGAAGCGCGTTCTGCGCTCCAAGCTGGTGCTGGGAACCGGCGATGGCTGGCTAAAGGCGGATGGCGAGACCATCTATAAAGCCAAGGACCTGCGGGTCGGTCTTTTCGGCGGCGAAAAGACGCCGGCGGCAGGCTGAGTCAAAATCCTATAAGGAAGGAGATTGCCATGAAACGGGTGGTTGTCACCGGCATGGGGATCGTCTCGTCAATCGGTAACAATGTGCAGGAAGTGCTCGCCAGCCTTCGCGAAGCGCGCTCGGGCATCGTTTTCGCCGACGACTATGCGGAACTGGGATTTCGCTGCCAGGTGCATGGCGCGCCGTCACCCGATCCGGCCGAGGGGCTGGACCGGCGGACCACGCGGTTCATGGGGCGCGGGGCGGCGTGGAACTACATTGCCATGGAGCAGGCCATCCAGGATGCCGGTCTGGAGCCCGACGAGGTTTCCAATCCGCGCACCGGCATCATTATGGGGTCCGGCGGCCCCTCCACCCGCGCCATCGTCGAAGCGGCCGACATTACCCGGCAAAAAGGGCCAAAGCGGATCGGGCCTTTCGCGGTGCCCAAGGCAATGTCATCGACCAATTCGGCAACGCTGGCGACGCCGTTTCAGATCAAGGGCGTGAATTATTCGATTTCATCGGCCTGTGCGACATCCAATCATTGCATCGGCAATGCCTATGAGATCATCCAAGTCGGCAAGCAGGATATCATCTTCGCCGGTGGCGGCGAGGAGCTGGACTGGACCTTGTCCAACCTTTTCGATGCCATGGGCGCCATGTCGTCCAAGTTCAACGCCACGCCGCGGACCGCGTCGCGGGCCTATGACGCCGACCGGGACGGCTTCATCATAGCCGGCGGCGCCGGCGTCCTGGCGCTTGAAGAGCTGGAGCACGCCAAAGCGCGCGGTGCCAAAATCTACGGCGAGATCACCGGTTACGGCGCAACTTCGGACGGTTACGACATGGTGCAGCCATCGGGAGAGGGGGCGATCCGGTGCATGAAAATGGCGACGGAAACGATCAAGGAACCGATCGACTACATCAATCCGCACGCGACCTCGACGCCGATCGGCGACCTGAGGGAGATCGAGGCGATCCGCGAGGTCTTCGGCTCCGGTGACGATTGTCCGCCGATTTCGGCGACAAAATCGCTGACCGGTCATTCGCTGGGCGCCACCGGTGTGCAGGAATCCATCTATTCTCTGTTGATGATGAACAACGGCTTCATCTGCAAAAGCGCCAATATCGAAACGCTGGATCCGCTGTTTGAGGGCATGCCAATCGTGCTGGAACGCCGCGACAATGTCGAAATCAACACGGTGCTGAGCAATTCCTTCGGATTTGGCGGCACCAACGCCACGCTGGTGTTCCAGCGGTTTGGCCCATGACGGGGCCGCGGGCGATGAGCAACCTGATGAAAGGCAAGCGCGGTCTGATCATGGGGGTCGCAAACGATCATTCGATCGCTTGGGGGATCGCCAAGGCGCTTGCCGGTCAGGGTGCGGAACTGGCCTTTACCTATCAGGGGGAGGCATTCGGCCGGCGCGTCGAGCCGCTGGCAAAGTCGCTTGGCTCCGACCAGATTTATCCCTGTGACGTTGAGGATGCGGAATCGGTCGGCGCTGTTTTTGACGGATTGAGGCGCAGCTGGGGCGATCTCGATTTCCTAGTACACGCCGTGGCATTTTCCGACCG
>CAXMRP010000192.1:0-10559 GCA_964196155.1 uncultured Polyangiaceae bacterium | reverse complement strand
ATCTGGTCATACGACTTGAACTCGCCGAAATACTTCGTGATCGCAGCCGTCAAAGTCGTCTTGCCGTGATCAACATGACCAATCGTACCCACGTTAACATGGGGCTTCGTGCGCTCAAACTTTGCCTTGGACATCAGCTTTCTCCGTCCGCTTTTTAAACCAACCTGTTAATTCAGGCGTATTTCGACTGGATCTCCTGCGCAACCGCACTGGGCACTTGCGAATAGTGATCGAATTGCATGGTGTACTGGGCCCGGCCCTGGCTCATGGAGCGCAGTGAATTGACATAGCCGAACATATTGGCGAGCGGCACCATGGCATTGACGACCGTGGCATTGCCACGCATCTCCTGCCCCTGGACCTGGCCGCGCCGCGAATTCAGATCGCCGATGACCGAACCGGTATAATCATCGGGCGTCACCACTTCCACTTTCATGATCGGCTCAAGCAGCACCGGACGCGCCTTCAGCGCGCCCTCGCGGAACGCCGCGCGCGCCGCAATCTCGAACGCCATGACAGAAGAATCAACTTCATGATAGGCGCCGTCCAGCAGCGTCGCTTTCAGATCGACCATCGGGAACCCGGCAATAATGCCATTATTCAGGACGCTCTCAATGCCCTTGCTGACACCGGGGATATATTCCTTCGGCACGTTGCCGCCGACGATCTTGGCGACAAACTCAAAGCCGGCGCCGGGCTCTTGCGGTTCAAATAGCAGTTTGACCCGGGCGAACTGGCCCGAACCGCCGGTCTGCTTCTTGTGCGTGTAGTCGATTTCCGCCGCCTGGGTGATGGTTTCGCGATAGGCCACCTGCGGCTGGCCGACATTGGCCTCGACCTTGAATTCGCGCTTCATCCGATCGACGATGATGTCGAGGTGCAACTCGCCCATGCCGGCAATGATCGTCTGGCCGGATTCCTCGTCGGTCTTGACGCGGAACGAGGGATCTTCCTGGGCCAGCCTGTTGAGCGCCACGCCCATTTTTTCCTGGTCGGCCTTGGTGTTGGGCTCGATGGCGATCTCGATAACCGGATCGGGGAAATCCATACGCTCCAAAATGATCTGATTTGCCGCATCGCTGAGCGTATCGCCGGTCGTGGTGTCCTTCAGGCCGACAAGGGCGACGATATCGCCGGCATAGGCTTCCTTGATTTCCTCGCGATTGTTGGAATGCATGAGCAGCATCCGGCCGATGCGCTCGCGCTTGTCCTTCACCGTGTTCATCACCGAAATGCCTGATTCCAGCTTGCCGGAATAGACCCGCACAAATGTCAGAGAGCCGACAAACGGGTCGTTCATCACCTTGAAGGCCAACATTGACAGCGGCGCCTCATCGGACGATTTGCGCGTCATTTCATCGCCGGTCCGCGGATCGCTGCCACGAATGGAGGGAACCTCGACCGGGCTCGGCAGGAAATCGACGACGGCGTCCAGAAGCGGTTGAACGCCCTTGTTTTTGAACGCCGAACCACACAGAACCGGGCAGAACCGTACTTCGCACGTGCCCTTGCGGATCAGCGCGCGCAGCCCATCGCCTTCCGGCAGATTGCCTTCAAGATAGGCTTCCATCGCCGCATCATCGACCTCGATGGCAGCCTCGATCATCTTTTCGCGCCATTCCTCGGCGGTCGCCTGGAGATCGGCCGGAATATCGACGACATCCCATTGCGCACCGAGATTTTCGTCACGCCAGATCAAGGCCTTCATTTCGATAAGATCGACGATACCGGTGAAATCGTTTTCCGCGCCGATCGGCAACTGGATCACGACCGGCGTCGCTCCAAGCCGGCTTTCGACCATTTCCACGGATTTGAAAAAATCCGCACCGATTTTGTCCATCTTGTTGACGAAGATCATGCGCGGAACATTGTACTTGTCCGCCTGGCGCCACACCGTCTCCGTCTGCGGTTCCACGCCGGCATTGGCGTCCAGCAGCGCGATCGCTCCATCCAGCACGCGCAGGGACCGTTCCACCTCAATGGTGAAATCGACGTGGCCCGGCGTGTCGATGATGTTCAGGCGGCGCTTGCGGCCATCGCGAGCCTGCCAGAACGTCGTGGTCGCGGCGGAAGTGATCGTGATGCCACGCTCCTGCTCCTGCTCCATCCAGTCCATTGTCGCGGCGCCGTCATGGACTTCCCCGATCTTGTGGCTCTTGCCAGTGTAATAGAGGACGCGCTCCGTCGTCGTCGTCTTCCCGGCATCGATGTGCGCCATGATGCCGAAATTGCGATAATCTTCGATCTTGTATTCGCGGGCCATCGGATCTGTCTCGTCGGCTTCCAGTTACCAGCGATAGTGCGAGAACGCGCGGTTGGCTTCCGCCATTTTGTGCGTGTCTTCGCGTTTCTTGACGGCATTGCCGCGATTGTTGGAAGCGTCCATGAGCTCGCCGGAAAGCCGCTCGACCATGGTTCGTTCGTTGCGGGCGCGCGCGGCGCTGATCAACCATCGGATCGCCAGCGCCTGACGGCGGTCGACGCGCACTTCAACCGGCACCTGGTATGTGGCGCCGCCGACCCGGCGGGACCTCACTTCCAGTTGCGGCATGACATTGTCCAGCGCCTGATGGAAAACGGCGACCGGGTCCTGACGGACCTTCTGCTCGATCGTATCAAGCGCGCCGTAGACGATGGCCTCGGCCTCCGACTTCTTGCCGTCATACATGACGGAATTCATGAATTTGGAAACCACCACATCCCCGAACTTCGGATCCGGAATGATTTCCCGCTTCTCGGCACGATGACGTCGCGACATGGCGTGTCTCTCTGGTCTCTCATTCTCACCGGATCGCCAATCTGCCGCGTCCGGACCGTCTTCAACTACGTTTGGTTCTCGCCCGGACTATCTCGGTCGCTTGGCGCCATATTTGGAGCGGCGCTGTTTGCGGTCCTTGACGCCCTGGGTGTCCAGAACGCCGCGAAGAATATGGTAACGCACGCCCGGAAGGTCCTTCACACGGCCACCGCGGATCATGACCACGGAGTGCTCCTGAAGGTTATGGCCCTCGCCGGGAATATAGCCGATCACCTCAAAGCCGTTTGTCAGACGCACCTTGGCGACCTTGCGAAGCGCCGAGTTCGGCTTCTTCGGCGTCGTCGTATAAACGCGCGTGCACACGCCACGCTTTTGCGGGTTGGCCTCAAGCGCGGGCACTTTGTTGCGCCTTGGCTTATCCTGACGCGGTTTGCGAATCAGCTGTTGGATAGTCGGCATATCCGCCCTTCCAGCTCTCGTTCCTCGGCATCGCCCCGGCGATCCCCGCAGGCGGCCACAATGCGCCGGACCGCAAAACCGCGACCTGGCAATAACAGAGGACCACGGATCATTCCGCGATCATGTCGCTCAGTATTTCAACATCAAACCCAGGCAGCGTCTAAGTCATCTGGTTCCATGCGCAGAACGCACGAAACCCGGCGTGGCTTACCGCCTGCCCGCGGGTGTCGGTGATCTAGACGGTGGGCCGGGGAGCGTCAACCCCGATTTGGAAAATAATGTTGCGGCGCAAAAGGTTTATCGCCGTTTATCCGGCGCGCGGTCAGCCCAGATAGGGCAAAGCCATCAGCGTGGTTGTGCCGCAAGTCAGAAGAACGAAGAGCGCGGAGCGCCAAAGAACAGTGATCATCATGGTCCAATCCCCGAAGGTTCTGTCAATCAGACGCCTCGGGCGCCGAATAGGTTCCGGTTTTCTGCAAAATTATCAAACACTGCCCAGATGAGTCGCGGCTGAATGATGGGCTGGCGGCCAGATAGTGGCATTGATCGATCGCCGCAAGCCCTGACGGCGTACAATTTTTATTAGAACCCGCTTTGTTGCCGAACAACAACACGCCGGGCGGCGGATCGTCGTTCGCTGGCTGATGGCAAGACCAAATCGGGGCGTTTTGTGACAAAAAAAGCCGCCGGACCAAACCGGCGGCTTTCTGCACTTGTGCGGCAGGCGCTATTCCGCAGCGTCAGCCTCCTCGCTGGACAAATCTGCCAGCGCCGCCTGAGCGGCCGCAGCGGCGCGTTTGCGCTCTTCTTCAAGGATCAGGTCGTCGCGCTTGGTCGCCACCTGGCGCAACCGGTTGATCATGCCGCCGGTACCGGCCGGAATCAACCGGCCGACAATGACGTTTTCCTTCAGGCCTTCCAGCGTGTCGGTCTTGCCGTTGACGGCGGCTTCCGTCAGGACGCGGGTCGTTTCCTGGAACGAGGCCGCCGAAATGAACGACCGCGTCTGCAAGCTCGCCTTGGTGATGCCAAGAAGAACCGGTGTCGCCGTCGCCTGCTTCTTGCCGTCTTCCTTGAGCCGCTCATTTGCCTCATCGAACTCGATGCGGTCAATCTGCTCGGCGTGGAGGAAATCTGAATCGCCCTGATCGTCGATTTCCACCTTCTGCAGCATCTGCCGGACAATCACCTCAATATGCTTGTCATTGATGAACACACCCTGCAGCCGGTAGACCTCCTGGATTTCGTTGACCAGATAAGCGGCAAGTTCCTCAACGCCCTTGATCGCCAGGATGTCATGGGGCGCCGGCAGCCCGTCGAGAATGTAATCACCCTTCTCGATCACATCGCCTTCCTGAAGATGGAACGGCCGGCCCTTCGGAATGAGAAATTCCGAATTCTCGCCGTCTTCTTCAAGTGATTCAATGATGATCCTCCGCTTGTTCTTGTAATCGCGGCCGAACTTCACCGTCCCCGACATATCGGCGATGACGGCGTGGTCCTTCGGCCGCCGCGCCTCGACGAGTTCGGCAACCCGCGGCAAACCGCCGGTGATGTCGCGGGTTTTGGCGCTTTCCATCGGGATACGCGCCAGAACGTCGCCCGCCTGGACGTCTGCGCCCGGCTCGACAGACAGGATCGAGTCGACGGAAAGCAGATAACGGGCCTCGCCGCGCTCCACCTTCAGAACCTCGCCCTTCTTGTCCTTGATCACAATCGCCGGCTTGAGGTCGGCACCGCGCGGATTTGCCCGCCAGTCGATCACGATGCGTTTGGTAATGCCCGTCGATTCGTCGGCGGTTTCCGTCACCGAGGCGCCCTCGACCATATCCTCAAATTCAACGGCGCCGCTGACTTCGGTCAGGACCGGGCGGGTATAGGGATCCCATTCGGCGATACGCTGCCCGCGCTTGATCTTGTCGCCGGCATCAACAAACAACCGCGCACCGTAGGTCACCCTGTGGCTTGACCGCTCGTCACCGTTTTCATCGACGATAACGATCTGCATGTTGCGGCCCATGGCGATGTGCTTGCCGTCCGAATCGCGAACGATCGAACGGTTGCGGATATCGATCTTGCCGTCAAAGTTCGATTCCAGGAACGACTGGTCGACAACCTGCGCCGTGCCGCCGATGTGGAACGTCCGCATCGTCAGTTGCGTACCCGGCTCACCGATCGACTGCGCCGCGATGACGCCGACGGCCTCGCCCATATTGACCGGCGTGCCGCGGGCAAGATCGCGCCCGTAGCAAGTCGCGCACACACCGTGCTTCGTCTCGCAGGTCAGCACCGAACGGATCTTGATCACCTGAACCTTGGTGGTCTCGATCGCCTCAACGTCTTTTTCCACCATCAGCGTGCCGGACTTCACGATGACGTCGCCGGTAGCCGGATTCTTGATGTCCTCGGCCGCCGTGCGCCCGAGAACGCGAACACCGAGCGAGGCGACGACTTGGCCGGCATCGATGACCGCCTCCATCGTCAGCCCGTTTTTGGAACCGCAGTCGACCTCATTAATGATGCAATCCTGGGCCACATCGACGAGGCGGCGGGTCAGATAGCCGGAATTGGCGGTTTTCAGCGCCGTATCCGCAAGACCCTTGCGCGCCCCATGGGTGGAGTTGAAGTACTCCAGAACCGACAGTCCTTCCTTGAAGTTGGAAATGATCGGGCTCTCGATGATCTCACCCGACGGCTTGGCCATCAGGCCGCGCATACCGGCCAGCTGCTTCATCTGGGCAGGCGAACCACGGGCGCCGGAATGCGACATCATATAGATCGAGTTGATCGGCTTCTGACGACCGGTTTCCTCGTCGAATTCTACGGCCTGGATCTTCTTCATCATCTCGTTGGCGACGCGGTCGGTCGCCTTCGCCCAGGCATCGACCACCTTGTTGTACTTTTCGCCCTGGGTAATGAGGCCGTCATTGTATTGCTGCTCGTATTCGCCGACGAGCGCCCGCGTTTCTTCCACCATTCCGGCTTTGGATTCGGGAATAACCATATCGTCCTTGCCGAACGAAATGCCCGCTTTCGCAGCGTGGGCGAAGCCGAGCTGCATGATCCGGTCGCAGAAAACCACCGTTTCCTTCTGGCCGGTGTGGCGATAGACCAAATCGATCACCTTGCTGATTTCCTTCTTGGTCATCAGCTTGTTGCAGATGTCGTACGGCACCGCCGCATGCTTCGGCATCAATTCGCCGATCAGCATGCGTCCCGGTGTCGTCTCATAGATATTGGAGGTCTGATTTCCGTCTTCATCGATACTCTTGACACGCCCCTTGATCTTGCTGTGCAAGGTCACGAAACCGGCTTCCAGAGCATGGTGCAATTCGGCGGTCGACCCGAAGGCCATGCCGTCGCCGGGTTCGTTATCCTGCATGAGCGACAGGTAGTAGAGGCCAAGGACAATATCCTGCGACGGCACGATGATCGGCTGACCGTTGGCCGGATGCAGAATGTTGTTCGTCGACATCATCAGGACGCGGGCTTCCAGCTGAGCCTCCAGCGACAAGGGAATGTGGACCGCCATCTGGTCGCCGTCGAAATCGGCGTTGAAGGCGGCGCAGACCAGCGGATGCAGCTGGATAGCTTTGCCCTCGATGAGAACCGGCTCAAACGCCTGGATTCCGAGCCGGTGCAGTGTCGGGGCGCGATTGAGCAGGATCGGGTGTTCTCGGATCACCTCGTCGAGGATATCCCAGACCTCCGGCTTCTCCTTTTCAACCAGCTTTTTCGCCTGCTTGACCGTCGATGAATAGCCCTTGGCATCGAGCCGCGAATAGATGAACGGCTTGAACAGCTCCAGAGCCATCTTCTTTGGCAGGCCGCACTGATGCAACATCAGTTCCGGGCCAACGACGATGACCGAACGGCCGGAATAATCGACGCGCTTGCCAAGCAGGTTCTGGCGGAACCGGCCCTGCTTGCCCTTCAGCATGTCGGACAGAGATTTCAGCGGCCGCTTGTTGGTGCCGGTGATGACGCGCCCGCGCCGTCCATTGTCGAACAGGGCATCGACGGATTCCTGCAGCATCCGCTTTTCGTTGCGGATGATGATGTCCGGCGCCCTGAGATCGATCAGCCGTTTCAGGCGATTGTTGCGGTTGATCACCCGGCGGTAAAGATCGTTGAGATCGGATGTCGCGAACCGGCCGCCATCGAGCGGCACCAACGGCCGCAGATCCGGCGGTATCACCGGTACGACGGTCAGGATCATCCATTCGGGCCGATTGCCGGAATTGATGAAGGCTTCAATCAGCTTGAGCCGCTTGGCGAGCTTCTTCGGCTTCAGTTCGGACTTGGATTCGGCAATCTCCACGCGGAGTTTGACCGTTTCCGCTTCCATATCGATCGCAATCAGCATTTCGCGGACGGCTTCCGCACCGATCATCGCGGTGAAGGAATCGGCCCCGTACTGGTCCTGCGCCTCCAGATATTCGTCTTCGCTCAACAGCTGTTTTTCAGCCAGCGGCGTGATACCCGGCTCGACGACGATGTAATTTTCAAAATAAAGAACGCGCTCTATGTCCTTCAGCGTCATGTCGAGCATCAGCCCGATGCGCGAAGGCAACGACTTCAGGAACCAGATATGGGCGACCGGCGCGGCCAGCTCGATATGGCCCATCCGCTCCCGGCGCACACGCGCCAAGGTCACCTCAACGCCGCACTTTTCGCAGATGATGCCCTTGAACTTCATCCGCTTATACTTGCCGCAAAGGCACTCATAGTCCTTGATCGGACCGAATATGCGCGCGCAGAACAGCCCGTCGCGCTCGGGTTTGAAGGTCCGGTAATTGATCGTCTCCGGCTTCTTGATTTCTCCGAACGACCAGGAATGAATCTTTTCCGGGCTGGCCAGTGAAATGCGGATCTGATCGAAGGTCTGCGCCTGGACCTGCGGATTGAAGATATTCATGACCTCTTGGTTCATGCGGTCATTCTCCTTCGCCATATGTTGCGTCCGACCGGACGCGTCGCCGCGCAACCGGGCGCGGCATGTCTGTTTTCAAGGTAGTCCCGGTCACCGCTCTTATTCTGCGGCGTCCTGCTGCTCGTAACCGTCGGTAATCTGCGGGTCGTCCTTGTCGGTGTTTTCCAGTTCGACACTGAGACCGAGCGATCGCATTTCCTTGACCAGGACATTGAAGCTTTCCGGAATGCCCGCCTCGAACGTGTCGTCGCCACGCACGATCGCTTCGTAGACCTTGGTCCGGCCGGCGACGTCGTCCGACTTCACCGTCAGCATCTCCTGCAGCGTATAGGCGGCGCCATAGGCTTCCAGCGCCCAGACCTCCATTTCGCCGAAACGCTGGCCGCCGAACTGTGCCTTGCCGCCAAGCGGCTGTTGGGTGACCAGAGAATACGGCCCGATCGAGCGGGCGTGGATCTTGTCATCGACCAGATGGTGCAGTTTCAGCATGTAGATGTAGCCGACCGTGACTTTGCGATCGAACATTTCTCCGGTGCGGCCGTCGTATAGCTGCGACTGACCGGAATGAGCGAGCCCTGCCATGTCGAGAAGCTCAACGATGTTCTCTTCCTTGGCACCGTCGAAGACGGGCGTTGCGATCGACACGCCGGCCGAAAGTTGCTCGCCCAGACGCACAATCGACTCATCGTCGAATTTGGAGACCGGCTCGTTCTTTTCATTGTCGTCGTAAAGTTCGGACAACATGCCCTTGAGCGGTTTCAGATCGCCCGACTGCCTGTAGCTTTCAACAAGCGCGCCGACCTTCATGCCGAGCCCCGCGCAGGCCCACCCCAGATGGGTTTCCAGGATCTGACCGACATTCATCCGGCTCGGAACGCCGAGCGGATTGAGCACGATGTCGACATGCGTGCCGTCCTCAAGGAACGGCATGTCTTCCACCGGAACGATCTTCGACACCACGCCCTTGTTGCCGTGGCGGCCGGCCATCTTGTCGCCCGGCTGGATCTTGCGTTTCACCGCGACGAAGACCTTGACCATCTTCATCACGCCGGGCGGCAGTTCATCGCCGCGCTGCAGCTTCTCCACCTTGTCGATAAAGCGGCTTTCAAGGCGCTTGCGGCTGTCTTCATATTGCGTCCTGAGAGCTTCGATCTCGCTCATCGGCTTGTCCTCGGCGACGGCGAAATGCCACCACTGGGAGCGCGGATTGTCGTCAAGAACCTCATCATCGATGACGGAGTTCTTCTTGAAGCCCTTCGGTCCGGCCGTGCCCTTTTTGCCCTTGAGCATTTCTGCCAGGCGGCCATAGATATTGCGGTCCAGGATCGACTGTTCGTCATCGCGATCCTTGGCGAGGCGTTCAATCTCCTCGCGCTCGATCGCCATGGCGCGCTCATCCTTCTCAACACCATGGCGGTTGAAGACGCGCACTTCCACGACCGTGCCATAGGCGCCCGGCGACATGCGCAGCGAGGTGTCGCGAACATCGGACGCCTTCTCGCCGAAGATGGCGCGCAGGAGCTTTTCCTCCGGCGTCATCGGGCTCTCGCCCTTCGGCGTGATCTTGCCGACCAGGATATCGCTCGGCAGCACCTCGGCGCCGACATAGACGATGCCGGCCTCGTCGAGGTTCTTCAGCGCCTCTTCGGAGACGTTCGGAATGTCGCGGGTGATTTCTTCAGGACCCAGCTTGGTGTCCCGCGCCATCACCTCGAACTCCTCAATATGGATGGAGGTGAAGACGTCGTCGCGGACGATGCGCTCCGACAAAAGAATGGAATCCTCGAAATTGTAGCCATTCCACGGCATGAATGCGACAAGGACGTTGCGGCCCAGCGCCAGATCGCCGTGGTCCGTGGACGGGCCATCGGCGATGACCTCGCCCTTCTCCACGAGGTCACCGACCTGCACCAGCGGACGCTGGGTGATGCAGGTATTCTGGTTGGAGCGCTGGAACTTCTGCAGCCGGTAGATATCGACGCCGGAAATGGAGGCTTCGGTTTCTTCCGTCGCCCGGATAACGATACGCGTGGCATCGACCTGATCGACGACGCCGCCGCGCCGCGCACCGATCGCCGCGCCGGAATCGCGCGCCACGATCGGTTCCATTCCCGTGCCCACAAGCGGCGCTTCCGCCTGCAAAAGCGGCACGGCCTGCCGCTGCATGTTGGAGCCCATCAGGGCGCGGTTGGCGTCATCATTCTCAAGGAACGGAATCAGCGCCGCGGCCACCGAGACAAGCTGCTTGGGCGACACATCCATCAGATCGACCTTGTCGCGCAACACCATCATGACGTCGCCGGAATGACGGCACGTCACCAGTTCGTTGATGAAGGCGCGTTTTTCATTGACCGGCGCATTGGCCTGGGCGACGAAATATTTGGATTCCTCCATCGCCGAGAGATAGAC
>CAXMRP010000191.1:0-3268 GCA_964196155.1 uncultured Polyangiaceae bacterium | reverse complement strand
CGGACCGTCCGGGTCAGGCAAATCGACGCTGATCCGCTGCATCAACCGGCTGGAGGAGCATCAGAAGGGCGACGTCATCGTCGACGGCATTGAACTGACCAACGATCTGAAGCGGATCGACGAAGTCCGCCGCGAGGTCGGTATGCTGTTCCAGCACTTCAACCTGTTTCCACACCTGACGATCATGGAGAACTGCACGCTGGCGCCGATCTGGGTGCGCAAGCTGCCGAAGAAGGAAGCCGACGAGATCGCCATGCGCTATCTGGAGCGGGTCAAGATTCCCGAACAGGCGGACAAATATCCCGGCCAGCTATCGGGCGGCCAGCAGCAGCGCGTGGCGATTGCCCGCTCCTTGTGCATGAGCCCGCGCATCATGTTGTTCGACGAACCGACTTCGGCGCTCGACCCGGAAATGATCAAGGAAGTGCTCGACGTGATGGTCGGTCTTGCCGAGGAAGGCATGACTATGCTGTGCGTCACCCATGAAATGGGTTTTGCCCGCCGGGTCGCCAACCGCGTGATCTTCATGGATGCCGGGCAGATCGTCGAACAGAACGAACCGGAAGAGTTCTTCACCAATCCGCAGCACGAGCGCACCAAGCTGTTCCTGAGCCAGATTTTGCACTGACACCCTGCTGACGATCCAACGCCAAAACGCAATGAGGACCGGATGGCTGGCCATCCGGTCCCTTGCATTTGGATTTACGCCATTCCGATTACTGCGCGTCCGCCCGGATCAACGGCGTGATCCGCCGGATCGTGACGCGCCGGTTACGCCGTTCGTCGGCCAATGTCGGGATCTTCAGATAGTCCTCGCCGTAGCCCTGTGTGATCAGGTTCTCCGGCGGAATATCGAAGCTCTCCGACAAGATGATCGCAACCGACTCGGCGCGCCAGTCGGAAAGTGCGAGATTGTAGAGAGATGAGCCGACCGCATCGGTGTGACCCTCAACGAGGAAAATCTCGTCCGGATCTTCGTAAATGACATCCTCCAGCGCCTCGCCGATGCGGGTCAGCGTGCGGACCTGGCTGCGCGATATGGCGGCGCTGCCGGATGCGAATGTCACCGTATCGAGATCGATCCGGCGGATCTTGTCGCGCAGGCGTTCGCTGCGCCGCACTTCCTCAAGCGAGTAGGCGCGCTCAATCCGTTCAACCGGCGGCGCGGTCAGGGCGGCATAAATATCGGCCTCCGAGGCGCGTTGCAGGTCGACGATATAATCCCGGCGCGGGATCGGCACCACCAGACGCGGCAGCCGGATATCGAAATTGACGCCTGGCCTGTTGTCCTGGCGATTGTCGATCAGGACGATCTCTTGGCCATTGGGCAACCGGCGCACCCGGCGAATGATTTCACCATAGCGGTTGGTCGTTGTGATGATCTGGACGCCATTGGGCCGCGTCACGGTCGTGCGAGTGCGGCCTCGGGGTAGTTGCACCACATCCACGTCGTCGGCGTCGCGCAGGAAACGCTCGTTTTCGTCCCGCTTGCGGATGATGACCTGATCGCCGAGCCTGACGATGACGCGATCGCTTTCGCTTTTGACGATCTCACCACCGGCGGCCATTGCTTGGGTTTCGGCAGCGCTTTCCTCGGTTTTCTGTGCCCGTTTGCGCGCCTGACGGAGCTTTTTGCGTAACTGCTGAACCTGCGGATCGATGGTCTCGCCGGCAATACCGGTCTTGACCTCAGGTTCTTCGACCTTGGCCGCCGTGGTGGTCTGTGCGGCCGGCGCGGCCTGTTTCATTTCCGTAGTCGTCGTCGGCTGGCCAAGATCAGCTAAAGCCTGCTTTGCCGCATTGAGCTCATCTCGGGCTTCGCGCAAGCGGGCTCTGGCAAGCTTGACGCCCTTGCCGGAGTTTTTGGCCTTGCGATATGCCCTTTGAGCGTCGTCCACCGCAAGCGTCGCCGCGTCGAGCCGCGCCTGCGGGTCATCGCTTATGACCGGTGCCGGTGCGCTGGCGGCCGTTTTGGCTTGGGGGGCTGGCGGTTGCTCGTTGACGGTTTCCGTTTGCTGTCTTCGCCTTTTGTTCGGCGATTCAGCAGGCTGACTGGCGGCCGTATCAGGTTCCGCAACGGGTGGCTGTTCAGTGGCGGTCTCGGTTTGCTGGCTTTCGGTCATGGCCGGTGTATCGGTGGGCTGGCCGGCTGCGAGCGCGGCCTGTCGTGCCACCTTGACGTCGTCGCGGGCCTGGCGGACCAGATCTCTCGCAGCTTTCTCGCCCTTGCCGGCTTTTTTTGCGGCGCGGAGCGCTTTCTGAGCCTCTTTCAAGGCGAGAATTGCATCTTGCAGCTGGATTGCCGAATTGTCCGTATCGGCCTGGGCGACTTGCACTGGCGCGGATGTGCTCTGCGCGTTGGCGGAAAAAGCGCCAATAGTTGCAAGGGTCATGGCCAAAGCCACCAAGCCGGCCGTGACAGCGGTGCGAAGTGTCATAATGGAGTCCTTAAGTCGCCAAGCCCCCTCGGCAAACACGGCAAGGACCGTGTCGGCCAATTGTTTCCGAATTATGGCAGAACTCAAGTCCGAATATGGGCGGGAAGGGGCATCGCCGCCGGGATGGACAGGTTTTTGGTCTCGCGCCTGACCGGTTCGAAGCCGATGCGCTGGTACAATCGCAAGGCGCCGGGATGGTCAAGCGTGCAGGTGTTGATCGTCAGCCGCTCTGCACCGGCGGAGAAGGCTTCCATGACGGCGCAGCCGAGAAACCAGGGGCCTATCTTGCGGCCGGTCCAGTCCGGCATCAGACCGAAATAAACCAGATCAATGGTTTTGCCGTCGGCCAGATCGAGTTCGAAATATCCCGCCGGGGCGCCATTGGCATAGAGCACGGATATTTCAATGCCCTCGCGCTGCACCTTTTCGGCCAGGGCGTCGTGGTCCATATCGAGGCGTTCCACCCAGAGCCAGTCGCCGCCGATCGTGGCGTAAAGATAGCGGTAGAAATGTAGCGGAATTGTCTCCACTTTCATCAGGGCCAGACGCGGTCTGACAGGCTGCGGCGGCAGCACTTTCGGCGGGTTCGTCAATTCCAGATAGGTCACAACCGTTTCCACAATCGTGGCATCGGAGTTTTCAGATTCCGAATTAGTCATTCCGGTGCATCTGTCGTGATCGGTGCATCAGGCCGGGCGCCCCATTCGGCCCATGAGCCATCATAAAGCCTGACATCCTTCTTGCCGATTGCGGCCAGCGCAAAGGACAGAACCGCGGCCGTGACACCGGTTCCACAGGTGGTCACCAGGGGCTGGTTCAGATCGACGCCA
>CAXMRP010000190.1:0-23570 GCA_964196155.1 uncultured Polyangiaceae bacterium | reverse complement strand
CTGCTCGACGCCCTGACCATCCGCCGCCACAAGGATAAATTGGCGGGCCTCAAGGTCGCCATTTGCGGCGATATCCGCCATTCCCGCGTTGCCCGCTCCAATATTCTGCTGCTGAGCGCCATGGGGGCCGAGATTCGCCTCATCGGCCCCTCGACCCTGATGCCCGCCAGCGCCGACCGGCTTGGCGTCACCCTGTTCACCGACATGCGCCAGGGCCTTGCCGGTGTCGATGTGGTGATGATGCTGCGCCTGCAGCGCGAACGCATGGCCGCCTCGCTGGTGCCATCGGTGCGCGAATATTTCCGCTTTTGGGGTCTGGATGCCGAAAAACTCGCCCACGCCAAACCGGACGCGCTGGTCATGCATCCGGGCCCGATGAACCGCGGCGTCGAAATCGATCCCCACATTGCCGACGGCCCCCAGAGCGTCATCCGCGAACAGGTCGAGATGGGCGTGGCGGTGCGCATGGCGATCCTCGAGGCGCTCGCCCGGAACCTTCCAAATGTGTGATCTTCCAAATGTCTAAGCCGCTCTTCCTGAAAAACGCCCGCATCGTCGATCCGGCGCAGGATATGGATACCGCCGGCGACATACTCGTTATCGACGGGGTGATCGCCGCCATTGGCCCCGACGCGGCTAATAACGGCGTTCCCGGCGATGCCGAGATTATCGACTGCGCTGGCCAGATCGCCATTCCCGGCCTTGTCGACATGCGGGTTTTTGTCGGCGAGCCCGGCGGTGAACACCGTGAAACCCTTAAGACCGCCAGCAAGGCCGCCGCCGCCGGCGGGGTGACCACCATCATCACCATGCCCGACACCGATCCGCCGATCGACGATCCGGCGCTGGTCGATTTCGTGCTGCGCCGCGCCCGCGACACCGCCACCGTCCATGTCCACCCGATGGCCGCCATCACCCGGGGTTTCGAAGGCACCGAACTCACCGAATTCGGCCTGTTGCGCGACGCTGGCGCAGTTGCCTTCACCCAAGGCCGCAAATCGGTCAGGAACGCGCAAGTCATGCGCAACGCGTTGACCTATGCCGGCGATTTCGGCGCGCTTATCGTCCATCACACCCAGGACGATGATCTGGCCAGCGCCGGCCACATGAACGAAGGCGAGACCGCCACCCGCCTTGGCCTGCCCGGCGTGCCGGTGGAAGCCGAATCCATCATGCTGGACCGCGACCTGCGGCTCGCCGACCTGACTGGCGGGCGCTACCACGCGGCCCAGATATCCTGCGCCCAGTCGGTCTGGTCGATCCGTCAGGCAAGGCAAGCGGGCCTGAAAATCACCTGCGGCGCGGCAATCGCCCATCTGGCGCTGAACGAACTGGATGTCGGCCCCTACCGCACCTTCTTCAAGATGTCGCCGCCGCTGCGCGCCGAGGACGACCGGCTGGCGCTGGTTGCCGCTTTGGCCGATGGCACGGTCGATGTAATTGTCTCCGCCCACGACCCGCAGGATGTGGAGGGCAAGCGCCAACCGTTCTCCGAGGCCGCCGATGGCGCCATTGGTCTGGAGACCCTGCTTGGCGTCGGCCTGCGGCTGGTACACAGTGGCGATGTCGCCCTGATGCGCCTGATCGATGCCATGAGCACGAAGCCCGCCCAATTGCTGGGTCTGGACGCCGGCAGCCTTGCCGTCGGCGCGCCCGCCGACATCGCTACCGTTGATCTGGACTGCCCGTGGGTGGTCTCGGAAGCCTCGTTGCACTCGCGCTCGCGCAACACCGCGTTTGAAAACGCCCGGCTCACCGGCAAGGTGATGCGGACCTTTGTTGCCGGGAGGCAAGTCTACGCCTACGATTGACCGCCCCGAACCAGTGCTTCACGGTTGTTGATGACAAAAAGCGAACCATGCCCGATCCCATAAGTTGGGGCCAGGACTGGCCCTATTATCTGACAGCACTGATTGCCGCCTATCTGGTGGGCTCCATTCCGTTTGGCCTGGTGCTGACCCGGCTTGCCGGCAAGGGTGATATCCGCAAAATCGGTTCGGGCAATATCGGCGCCACCAACGTGCTGCGCACCGGCAGCAAGCTTCTTGCCGCGCTCACCGTGCTTGGCGATGGCCTGAAGGGCACGCTTGCGGTGCTGGTCGCCGCCAGTTATGGCGGGCCGGACTTGGCGGTCACCGCCGGCCTTGGCGTCTTTATCGGCCATTGTTTCCCGGTCTGGCTGAAATTTCGCGGCGGCAAGGGCGTTGCGACGTTCCTGGGAATCGCGCTGGGTCTTTCATGGTGGGTCATGTTGATCGCAGGCGGCATCTGGTTGGCTGTGGCGGCACTGTCACGTTATTCCTCCCTGTCGGCACTGATCGCCAGCGCCGCGACACCGGTACTTTTTTTCGCCTTCGGCGAGCGCCAGTATGGCGAACTGTTTGTGGTTCTCGCGGTCATCTTGTGGGTTCGCCACCGCGAAAATATCAAACGGCTTCTCACCGGCACCGAAGGCCGGATCGGCCAGTAATGACCGGTCCGGGGCCCGCATCGGCTGGCGATCTGTTCCCCGTTGTTCCGCCCCGCTCCGGCATTGTCCTGACCGATGACCAGCGCATTGCCTGGCTGCGGCTGTCCCGTTCCGACCGGGTCGGCCCGGCCACATTTCGCGAACTGATCAACCAGTTCGGCACCGCCACCGCCGCTATCGATGCCCTGCCGGATCTGGCGCGTCGCGGCGGCGGCAAGAAAATGCGCATTGCCACCTTGGCATCGATCGAGTCGGAACTCGCCCGGGCAAACGCCATCGGCGCGCGCTTTATCGCCATGGGTGAGCCCGATTATCCAACCTGGCTGGTTCACGCCCATGCGCCACCGCCGGTGCTGACGGTTCGCGCCACTCGCGATGCCACAAAATGCCTGACCCGCCCGGCCATCGCCATCGTCGGCGCCCGCAACGCATCGGCGGCCGGCCGGAAAATCGCCGCAACCCTTGCCCGTAATATCGGCGCGGCAGGCCTGACAATCGTATCCGGCCTGGCAAGAGGTATTGACGCGGCGGCCCACCAGGCGGCGACACCGACTGGCACTGTCGGCGTTTTTGCAGGCGGCATCGATGTCATCTATCCACCCGAAAACGAGGCGCTTCTGGCGTCCATGCTTGAGGCGGGCGGCTGCGCGATTTCCGAAATGCCGATGGGTTGGACGCCGCGGGCACAGGATTTCCCCCGCCGCAACCGCATTATCGCCGGTATGGCCATGGCGACGATTGTCATTGAAGCCGCCCGGCGGTCCGGCTCCCTGATCACCGCCCGCCGGGCGCTGGAACAGGACCGGGAGGTGATGGCGGTGCCCGGCTCGCCGCTCGATCCGCGTTCCGCCGGCACCAACGACCTCATCAAGAGCGGCGCAAGATGCATCACCGATGCCAATGACGTTCTGGACGCCGTCGAGGCCATGACGGATCGCAAGATCACATTTGACCAGCATCGCGCCCACCGGTTCGAGGCCGGTCCGGCCGCGCCCACACCGCTTGAGCCGGAATCAGATGCCCGCCAGACCATCATCGAGGCGCTCGGGCCCGCGCCGGTCGATATTGATGATGTGATTCGCATCACCGGCATTGCCAGCCGGGTTGTCTCCGTCGTGCTTCTGGAACTGGATCTTGCCGGGCGTCTGCACCGGCATCCGGGAAACCGGGTGTCGATTCTCTAGCCGGCCCGCAACCAAACAGGGCTGGCTCAACCCGAGATTGCAGATCAGATGGCAACCGACGCGCTCAACCCGCGGCACGTCCTCCCAAATCGACGCCCAGATCAGAGCCGGGATCGGCGCTCGCATCGTCAGGCACCTTTTCCGTTTCCGACGCAACGTCCCACGCTTCCAGCACCGCCATTTCGATCAGATAGGCGATAAAATCCAGCTGATTGTGTTTGGCGATACGGGCAAGATGACTGGCGGTGGTGGCAATAAATTCCGCGGCGACTGCCACATCGTCTTCGCCGTCACTGGTTTGGAGAGTGCTCCCTTGCCGCGTAAAATCCGGCTTCATGCCGCCAGATTGCTCGGGTTCTGGTGCGCCGGAATGAATATCCTGGCCATTTCGCGGCAGGTTTTCCCCCGCACCCTGATCGCCGGCTTCTTCAGCAATCGTGCGGCCAAAACTTCCGAATCGGGATCGTACTGCCATCAGTCCTGCTGCCCTTAGTCCCATCGAGCGCACTCCCGGCGAGCGCGCGCCCAGCGAACGCACGCCGAATTCGCTCTGTGTTCCGGCCGGCCAATATTTTCGATGATCACTGTCAAATTCTCCAAAACGGCAAATTTCAACTATACTTGTAATGGTATTTATAGCCGATTCACACTTATTTACAATTTATGATTGTTTTTCTGGCGTGAAATAATGCGCACCAGGAGCCCCGCCGGCCAAAATTTGCCAACGATGTTGACCATCAGGGGCTTGACCGCGCCCGCCGGCCGCTCCAATTGGACGGTCCGGCGCACCGGCTTCCAGATGCGCACCCCATGAATACGGAGTTTCCCATGGACGTTGTGATTGTCGAATCGCCTGCCAAGGCGAAGACGATCAACAAGTATCTCGGCCCTGGTTACCAGGTGCTGGCCTCGTTCGGCCATGTCCGGGATCTGCCTGCAAAGGACGGATCGGTAAAGCCCGACGAAGACTTTGCCATGGTCTGGTCCGTCGACGGCAAGGCCAAAAAGCGGATGTCGGAAATTGCCGCGGCTGTCAAAAAGGCCGACCGGCTTGTGCTCGCCACTGACCCCGACCGCGAAGGCGAGGCCATCTCCTGGCACATGTTGCAGGTGTTGAAGGACAAGAAGGCGATCGGTGACAAGCCGGTGGAACGGGTTGTCTTCCACGCGGTAACCAAACAGGCCGTGCAAAACGCCATGGCCAATCCGCGCGCCATTGACGAGCCGCTGGTCGATGCCTATCTCGCCCGCCGGGCGCTGGACTATCTGGTCGGCTTCACCCTGTCACCCGTGCTGTGGCGCAAGCTGCCGGGCGCCCGCTCCGCCGGCCGGGTGCAATCGGTTGCCCTGCGGCTGATCTGCGACCGTGAACTGGAAATCGAGCGTTTCGTGCCCCAGGAATACTGGTCGGTGCGCGCCAATCTGGCGACCCCGTCCGGCGATCCGTTCCAGGCCCGCATTGCCGAATTTGATGGCAGGAAGCTGACCCGCCTGTCGATCGCCGGCGAAAGCGAAGCAAAAACCATAGTCGCCCATCTGGAAGCGGCAAGCCTGCGCATCGCATCGGTGGAATCCAAACCCCAGCGCCGCAATCCGCAGCCGCCCTTCACCACCTCGACCTTGCAACAAGAAGCCCAGCGCAAACTCGGCTTCGATGCCGCCCGCACCATGCAGTTCGCCCAGCGGCTTTATGAAGGCATCGAACTCAGCGGCGAAACCGTCGGCCTCATTACGTATATGCGGACTGACGGCGTCGACATCGAACCCGAAGCACTGGGCGGTATTCGCAGCGTCATCGGTGCCGATTATGGCGACCGCTACCTGCCTGCCACGCCACGCAAGTATCATGCCAAGGCCAAGAACGCCCAGGAAGCCCACGAGGCCATCCGGCCGACCGACGCGCGCCGCGCGCCGGGCGACGTGGCGCGGTTCCTCGACCGCGATCAGGCCCGGCTTTATGAACTGATCTGGAAGCGGGCCATCGCCAGCCAGATGGAATCGGCGGAAATGGAGCGCACCACTGTTGATATTGAAGCCGCCGCCAACGGCAAATCCGCCTTCCTGCGCGCCAACGGCTCGGTCATTCGCTTTGACGGCTTCCTGACGCTTTATCAGGAAGGCAAGGACGATGCCGAGGATGAAGAAAGCGGCCGCCTGCCGGCGATGGCCGTTGGCGAACAACCGGTCCGGCGTAGCGCTGAAGACATCAAGGCGATTGAATCGGACCAGCATTTCACCGAACCGCCGCCGCGCTTTACCGAGGCGTCGCTGATCAAGAAGATGGAAGAACTGGGCATTGGCCGGCCCTCCACCTACGCCTCGACCATGGCTGTCCTGCGCGCCCGCGATTATGTCGAACTCGACAAGAAGCGGCTCATGCCACAGGACAAGGGCCGGCTGGTCACCGCCTTTCTGGAAAGTTTCTTCGCGCGCTACGTCCAGTATGACTTCACTGCCGACCTGGAGGAAAAGCTTGACCGGATATCCGCCGGCGAGCTCGCCTGGAAGGACGTGCTTCGCGATTTCTGGCGTGATTTCAACGCTTCCGTTGATGACATCAAGGAAGTGCGGGTGACGCAGGTGCTGGATGCGCTCAACGAGATTCTCAAGGATTTCGCCTTTCCCGCACCCGATGGCGGCGGCGATCCGCGCGCCTGCCCCTTGTGCGAAGTTGGCCAGCTCTCCTTGAAACTCGGCCGTTACGGCGCCTTTATCGGCTGCTCCAACTATCCCGAGTGCCGCTTTACCCGGCAACTGGCCGACCCCGATGGCGCCAACGGATCAGCGATATCGCCCGATGGCAAAGAGCTTGGCGAAGATCCCGAAACCGGCCTGGCCATCGCGCTGAAATCAGGCCGCTTCGGCCCCTACGTGCAGCTTGGCCCGGATCCGGAAAAAGGCGGCGAAAAGCCCAAGCGTGCCAGTCTGCCCAAGGAGTGGACGCCGGACGAAATCGATCTGGAAAAGGCCTTGATGCTGTTGTCCCTGCCCCGCCCGGTCGGCGACCATCCGGAGACCAACAAGCCGATTACCGCCGGTCTTGGACGCTACGGACCGTTTGTCGCCCATGACGGCCAATATGCCAGCCTTGATGGCATCGACGAAGTGTTCACGGTTGGCGAAAACCGCGCCATCGCGCTGCTTGCCGAAAAGAAAAGCCGCGGCGGCCGGCGCAATGCCCCGGCGGCGCTGAAGGAGCTCGGCGAGCACCCCGATGATGGCGGCGCGGTCACCGTGCGTGATGGCCGCTACGGACCCTACATCAATCACGGCAAGATCAACGCCACGCTACCGAAAACGGCTGATCCACTGGAAGTGACAATGGAACAGGCCGTCGAGCTGATTGCCGAAAAAGTGGCCAAGGGCGGCGGCAAGGCCAAGAAGAAGACCACCCGCAAGAAAGCGCCCGCCAAGAAGGCGAAAGCCAAAGCCGCAAAGGCGGAATGACCCGCCCCCGGACCCGATCTTGACCGGAAAATCCGCCAACAAGCCTGGTGGTAAATCCGGCAAAAAAAAGACCCGCAAGCCAGCGGCAAAGGGCGGTTTGCCTGACCGGCAAGCCATTATTGATTTTCTCGCAGATGCCCCGAAAAAGGCCGGCAAGCGCGAGATCGCCCGGGCCTTCAACATCAAGGGTAATGACCGCATTGCACTCAAGAAGACGCTGCGCGACATGACCGATGAGGGCCTGATCGCTGGCCGGCGCAAAAGCCTGCGCCGCCCCGGCGATCTGCCACCGGTCACCGTGTTCCGCATTGAAGGAATTGATGATCAGGGCGATCCGGTCGCGGTGCCCGCCGAGTGGGATGAGAGCGAAGGGCCGATGCCGCGCTTTTCCGTTCCGCACCACGCCACAGGCCGGCGCCGGGGTACGACGCCGCCACCGCCGGCACCGGGTATCGGCGACCGCATCCTGGCCCGGTTGGTCGCCGATGAGGCGAGCGACGGACTGATCGCGAAGGTCATCAAGATCCTGCCGCGCAAACCGGCTGCCGCATTGGGTATCTATCGCAAGGTCGGCACCGAACACCGGGTTGTCCCGGTCTCGCGCAAGGGATCGGAATTTCAGATACCGGCAACCGAGCTTGCCGATGCCCGCAACGGCGAACTGGTCGCCGTTGAGCCTCTCGACGGCGAACGCGGCACGCGGAACGGACGGGGCAGTCGGGGCCGCGACGACCGCTTCGGTCTGCCCAAGGCGCGGATCGTGCGCCGTGTCGGTGATGTGTCGTCCGAAAGCGCCGTCAGCCTGATCGCGCTGGAAGAACACGGCATTCCGCACATATTTCCCGATCCGGTGCTGGCAGAAGCCAATGCCGCATCCGAATTTGACCACAAGGGTTATGAAGATTGGCGCGACCGGCCGCTGATCACCATCGATCCCGCCGATGCCCGCGATCACGACGACGCCGTGCTGGCCGAACCCGATCCCGCTACCGATGGCGGCCACATCCTCACTGTCGCCATCGCCGATGTCGCCGCCTATGTCCGGCCGGGGGCGCCGATGGACAAGGAAGCCCGCCGGCGCGGCAATTCAGTCTATTTCCCCGGCCGCGTCGTGCCGATGCTGCCCGAGCGCATTTCCAACGATCTGTGTTCCCTGCGCCAGGGCGAGGACCGGCCGGCGCTGGCGGTGCGCATCCACATCGGCCCGGTCGGCGCCAAGACCAAACACAGTTTTCACCGGGTGATCATGAAATCCGCCGCCGGTCTATCCTACCAGCAGGCCCAGTCCGCAATCGATGGCAATCCCGATGATCAGGCCGCGCCACTTATGGATCGTGTGCTCACCCCGCTTTGGGCCGCCTATCACACCATGGCCGCCGCCCGCGACGCCCGCGCGCCGCTCAATATCGACCTGCCGGAGCGCAAACTTGATCTTGATGACGCCGGCAAGGTCACCAGAATATTCACGCCGCCGCGCCTTGCCGCCCACCGACTGATCGAAGAATTCATGATCGCCGCCAATGTTTGCGCGGCGGAAGCGCTTGAGAGCAAACGCGCCACCGTGGTCTACCGCGTCCACGACGAACCGGCGCTGGAAAAACTCGAAGCCCTGCGTGATTTCCTGGGCTCGCTGGACATGAATTTCCCCAAATCCGGCAATATCCGACCGGCCGCCTTCAACGCTATCCTAAAGCGCGTCGCCGGCACCGAGCACGAAACCCTGGTCAACGAGGTGGTGCTGCGCTGCCAGAGCCAGGCGATCTATACCACGGAAAACATTGGGCATTTCGGCCTGAACCTGCGCCGTTACGCGCACTTCACCTCACCGATCCGCCGCTATGCCGACCTGCTGGTTCACCGCGCCCTGATCACCGCATTTGGACTGGGCAAAGGCGGTTCACCCCGCGATGACGCCGCCGATCTGGAAACCGTCGCCGGCGAAATATCCACCGCCGAGCGCCGCGCCATGGCGGCGGAACGCGACACCAAAGACCGGCTGATCGCTTCATGGCTTGCCGACCGGGTCGGCGCGCAATTCACCGGCAACATACGCGGCGTCACCCGCGCCGGCCTGTTCGTGGAACTGGCCGACACCGGCGCCGACGGCTTCGTGCCAATCAGCACAATTGGCGATGATTATTATCTCTATGAGGAAGCCCGCCACCGGGTCATCGGCCGCCACACCGGTGAAGCCTTTTCGCTGGGCGATGCTGTCGAAGTGCGGCTTGTCGAGGCCCTGCCATTTGCCGGCGCGCTGCGCTTTGAAATCCTCAGCGATGGCACAATCGAAAAAAAGGCACCGCCGGCGCGGGCAAAGGGCAAGACACGAAAATCCCGCCGTACAGCAAAAGCTTCCAAAAAGCGCGCCGGACAGGGTAACGGACGCGCATGAGCGAGCAGTTTGCCCAACGCCCGATCGACCGGCCGTCAGGCCGCGCTGCCCACCGCTCAACTCCGCGCGCACTGGCCCGCGGGTTTCGCTTGCGCTGTCCAAACTGTGGTCGCGGCAGGCTATTCGCGCGCTATCTGAAGGTTGCGCCCGACTGCGCCAATTGCGCCGAGCCCTTCCACCATCACCGCGCCGACGACGCGCCGGCCTATTTCACCATGCTGATTGTCGGCCATGTGGTCGTCGCTGGTGTGCTGTGGGCCGAAATAACCCAAGTCTGGCCCCTGTGGCTTCACATGGCGATCTGGCCGCCGCTGGTGCTGGCCCTGTCGCTGGCCCTGCTTCCCCGCATCAAGGGTTTCATCGTTGCGCTGCAATGGTCGTTTGGCATGCACGGTTTTGGCGGCCCCGATAACGGCTGAAAAAGTTTTAGCCGGGTGCAAATTCCTGAAACGCCGGCAGCGCCGCCTCGATCATTTCCGCAGTCGCCGTCAGGCAGACCCGAAAATGCCCCGGCTGCTCAAACAGCGTGCCCGGCATGACCCGCACACCACGTGACGCCAGCGCTTCGGAGAATTTCAGGCTGTCACCGCCGGGCGCCCTGCCCCACAGGTAAAACGTGCCTTCCGGTTCGGTGATCTCGTAGCCCCACTGCCGCAAGGCGCCGAGCAACCGGTCGCGCCGGGTCTGCAGCGCCGCAATGTCGATCGTCAGCGCCTCAAGGTCCGGCACCGAATATTGCATCGTCGCATCGGGAAAATTCCAACCCAGTGCCATTTGCGTCGACACCGTCAGTTCGCGCAACGCCATCCGGTCGGCCTCGGGAATATTCGGGCAAAGCGCCAGATAGCCAAGCCGCAGGCCAGGCGCCAGAAGTACCTTGCCAAAGCTGTAGTCGATCACCGTCCAGGGATAAAATTCCGCCGGACTGTGGAATTCCAGCCCGTCAAAGCGGATGCGCCGGTAAGGCTCGTCGGACAGGATGAAAATACGTGATCCGATCTCGTCGGATTTTCGGGTCAGAAGATCGGCCAGTTGCTGCAGCCGCTCGGGCGAATAAATCCGCCCGGTCGGATTGTGCGGCGTGTTGACGACGATCATCCGGGTGCGCGGCGTAATTGCCGCCTCGATCGCGCCAAGATCAAGATCGAACGTGTCGGGATCAAGCAATACCTTTACCGGCACCATGTTCTTGGCCTTGAGCATCGACCCGTAGCAAAACCAGCCCGGCACCGGAATCAGCACCTCGTCGCCGGCGTCGCCAAGCAGCGAAAACGCCAGCGATATCGCGCCAAACGCCCCTTGCGTCATGGAAATGTCTTCCGGCTCAAACGGCAGGTTCAGTTCGCCGGATAGTGCCTTGGCGATGACCTCGCGCGGCTCGGCCTCATTGGTCTTGTAGGCAAACCAGTCCGTCGTCTGCGGTTCGATATGAGTGCGCAGCGCATCGACAAGGCCCGGAAGCGGCATCTCGTGGGGATTGCCGAAGGTGAAATCGGAAACAACGTCGCCCTTGTCCCGATCGGCCATGTAGGATTCGTAAAAATCCATGACGACGGAAAATTCCGCCGCCGCGTCCCGCGATCGTTTTGATTGAAGTGTCATTGTGAATCCCAGCTGTCTTCATTTCCGAGCGCCGACATTGCATGTTGGCGCCGGCGAAATAAAGTTCGAAATTCACTGGTTTACCCGATCCGCTCGGCCACACTCACCGTGAAAATTCCCCACCGGTCAACCTGCTGATCGATCTTGCGAAATCCGGCGGCGGCAACCAGCTGGTCCATTTCCATTTGGCTGCGCCGGCGCATAACCCAGGGTTCACCGCCGCGATGGCTGGTCAGGGCGCGCCCGATCATTTCGATCTGAGGATGCCAAGGCTGGTTGGTGTATACGAGAAATCCACCGATCGGCATCGCCGCGGCGAGCCCGTTTAACGATGCCAGAACCTGTTCATTATCAGAAAAAAGCTCGTAGAGACCGGAGACAACAGCCAAAGTTGGCCGCGGCTGCAGGCCCGCCAGGTCCGCACCGTCAAAGGCATCGCCGTGTTCAAATCGCGCAATCTCCGCCAATCCCCGTTCGGCAATCAATTCCTGCCCGGCTGTAACATTAGGGGCGGAAAAATCCCGCAACAGGACTGAATTTGCGCGCGCCGGCGACCGCTGCAACGCGTCAAGAACATACCGTCCGTGTCCGGCGGCAATATCAACCACATGACGCGGCTTGCCCGCCTCGGCCAACCGGCCAAGCGCATCGCCGATCATCGTTTCAAGGTTCCGCTTGCGCTGGCGGATACCCCGCCAGCCAACCGCGTTCAGATAGGCCCGATCAACGGCGCGCCCAACCGGACCCCGACCCTCCGGCTGGTTACGATAGACATAATCAAGCATCGAACCGGAATCAAAACCGGCTTCGTGACCCAACGCCAATCCGCGCGAGAAAGCGCTGCCCATTTTCAGCAGCCAGCGGGTAAACCGCCAACGAACCCCTGAGGGCGACCAGCGCGCCAAAGGCATAGCCAGGGCATCGGCTTCCGCCCTAGTCGGGCCAGCCTGATCCGCGCCAAGCAGTTGCGGCGCCTGCCTCTCGCGCTGAAATGCGGCAAGAACAAACCGGCGAAGTTCGCCAATCGCGTCGGCGCGATCAAGATCAGAAAAGATATCATGATAGGCACCCGCCAGTACCTTCCTTGATTTGGACGCCGACCCAAGGCGATCGAAATAACGGTTTTGTGCCTTGGCCCGAACGACGGCATCTGCACCCGCAATCAGGACCAGCGACGGTGTGTGGACGACCGGCGCATCGGCGATCAGCCGACGTGACGTAGCGTAGACATCCAGCAGCAGGTCAACCGAAATAGACAGATCGATCAATGGATCACTGCGGTAGGACGCAGCCCGCTGCGGATCACGCGTGAGCATTTCCGCACGCACATAGCTGGCAACCCGGTAGGGTCCACGAATTTTCCGCCACAGCGCCAGGGCCGACCGGGCCAGGGGCACTTTCAGATCGATATCGAATGCCGGTGCGGCAAGCACCATCGCGCCAATATCCGGCGCATAGTCATGCACCCAGGCCGCCCCGACAACCGCCCCCAGGCTTTGCCCGACAAGCGCGATGTCGCTGCACATGAACCCATCGCGAATTGAAATGTCTCGGACAAACCGGTCAAGGTCAGCTGCAGCGGTGGCAATGTCATGCAGCGGGTTATCGGCGGACAGGCCGTGGCCGCGCATGTCCCAGGCGTAAAAGGCAAAGTCGCCAAGGCCGCTTTCTTCAACCAGATGCGCCAGACGTTTCCCATGCTCGTGGCCGCGATGCAGCAGAACCACCGCACCGCGTGCGCGCGCGTCACCGTTGACTGGCCAGTATCGATAAAAAATATTTGCGCCATCACGCGCCGTAAATGTCCGCTTGTGAGCGATGCGGGCCAGGCTGCTATCCGACAGTTCGGCATGCAGGTTCATATCAACGTCTCCTTGCGGGGCGGTTGTTCGGCGCAACGTTTCGGCTCGACAACCAAGTTACAAATCTGTTCCAAATTTCGGCCGGTCTGGACTGAATCTTGCGTGCTCCGATTTGTTTGAACATTGTTCATAATCATTATATAGATTGTCATGAACACCGTTCAAGACAAAAATGAACGATGTTCAATGTGGGTGAATGTCGAAGGACAGGCGATGAACGTGCAGACGAAACGCGCAAACTTGAAAGAACGGATGGTCGATGCCGCATCACGCCAGATCGCGGAAAAAGGCCTGTCCGGCTTTCGTGCCCGCGATGTCGCGGCAGAAGTAAGGTGCGCGCTCGGTGGAATCTACAATGTTTTCGATGACCTCGACACGCTGATCCTGCATGTCAACGCCAACACGCTCGATCAACTGCAAGAGGCCTTTTCAACCGCTACTTCAGTGGCTGATCCAACGTCCCGCCTCAAGGCGCTCGCCAGAATATATGCCGATTTCGCACGGGGAAATCAGCGGCGATGGGACGCCCTGTTCGACCACCGGCTCGCCGGCGGCAAGGGGCCACCCGATTGGCTTGCGGCCAGATATGCCCTGTTGCTTGATCATGTAATCAAACCACTTAAAACGCTGTTTCCTGACTGGAACGACGCCGTGTTGCATCGCCGTTCCCGAACCATGTTTGGCGCTGCCCATGGCTTGGTCACGATCAGCCTTCAAAAGCGGTTTTTCGGCCTGGACGAAGTTCAGCTCCGACAGGAACTTGATATGCTGGTCGATGCCCTTGTTGCGGAACCAGCAGCGCGGTGAATTTATATCATATCCGTCAAATATAGGCGTTATTCAGCACCCCGCCTCCAACGTAATTGCTGGCTAGAATTGCAGGAACACCCCCAGCACAGCCAGTGGCACACCCGCGTCATCTCGCTTCATACTAATATGCACATAGTAATAAAATTTCGAGAAATCAAAATGATTGCCAATTGTGTTTCCCGCGGTTGCTGATTGATGCGTTGCCCACCCAGTTTGACCACTACTAGGTGCGCCGGGGCCGCCGGAACTGACACTACCATTTGACATTGTCTCAACGTGGCCAGATGCCCGATTCACGCGGCGAATAGATGCTACAACATTGTTTAGAGCGCTACGATCACCATCTCGGTAAGTTAGAAAAAGGCTACGTAAACCTCTCGTCCGCATCTCGTCCGACACCGAACCAATTGGACAGATTATAGAAGCTATGCCTGTTCGGTTACTCTTAAAGATTACCCTTCCTGCTTGGCCATCGATCAAACCGGCTTCCAGAGTTGCCGGGGTAGGAACACAACTCATCGCATTCATCGACCAAATGATGCCTTCATTCAAGGCATAGGCCGGTCCACAAGCAATTCCCAAACAGATAACTACGCATCGGGATAAGTAAAGAGAGATATATCTATACATAACAGAACACCTTTGGTTTTATTACTGTACATAAATTCCACATTATAGAGCCGATATTCCCTAGATGAGATCTCGCAATCGGGATTGTTGTCGATTTCTGACGACAACGCGACCTCCGACTGGAAAAATGTGCCACAGACGATGGTCGCGCTGGCCGGGATCTTCATGGCTCTGACTTTTATCGTATTTGTCGGATATGGTGCCTGCGCGGCTTGGGCGCGCGACTATGTCATTTCACGCCCGACGGTCATGACCTGGTTGAAGCGGACGTTCGCCGCGACATTCGGTTTTCTCGGCCTCCGGCTGGCGCTGGCTGATCGATAGCCGATGGAATGGTCACTGGTTCTGATCGGCGTATTCAGCATATTCATACCGGCCAGCGCCAAAAACCCCCTCACACCCTGACCGAACCCGTGCGGTCCAAATCCCCGTGCAGTCCAAATCATACTCGACACCCATTGCGGCGGGATTGGAATTTCGATAACTGCCCATTGCCGGCAATTTTGCGTGCCGGCAATTGTTCCTTTTCCTCAAGGCCGGGAGCAAATCCCGGAGCCAGAACCCGAAGCCAAAAGATGTCATCCGGCAGCAAATTCATTCCAAAGCTTTCCCGCCGCACCGGTCTGACCCGTGGCGCGTTCACCGCCATGTCGACGATTGTACCGGTCGGCATCGCCATCGGCCTTTTGCCGCCCTTGCTGGCCCTGACCCTGTCCGACCGGGGTGTATCGGAGCGTGTCATCGGCTATCTGGTCGCCACCATGGCCATCGCCGTCCTGTTTGCCACGCCCCATGCGGCACGGATTGGCCGGCGCTACGGCATCGGCAACACCATCGGCACCATGGTTATCGCCGCCGCCGCGCTGATCCCAGTGTTCTGGCTGTTTCACGCGTTCGCCGTGCTCTTTGCCCTGGCGTTCCTGTATGGCTGCGCCACCTCGATCTGCTTTGCCCTGTCGGAATACTGGATCAACGCGGCAACCCCGACCAAGCGCCGCGGGCTGGTGATGGGCATCTATGCTACCTTGTTGTCGATCGGCTTTGCCATCGGTCCCGGCATCCTCGTCGTTCTGGGTACCGATTCCCTCCGGCCCTTTCTCGCCGGCAGCTTTATCTTGTTCCTGTCGGCGATTCCGGCAATTGCCGGCCGCCGCCGCGCGCCCGAAATCAAGGGTCAGACATCGCTGAAATTCCTGCCGTTTATTTTCGCGGTCCCCGCCGCAACCCTGGGCGCGCTGACGTTTGCGGCGGCTGAAAGCGGCGGGTTTGCCTTTTTGCCGTTGTGGGGAAAACATCTCGGGTTCCCGGCATTCATGCTGCCGCTTCTGGCCTCGGCCATGACCCTGGGTAATGTCGTCTTCCAGATCCCGCTCGGCATGTTGTCGGACCGGGTCGACCGCCGGTTTGTCTTGCTAGCCCTTGGCATTGTCGGCGCCATCGGCATGGCGCTGGCCTATGCCGCCTCCGCCTCGCCCTTGCTGGTGACGATTATCCTGTTTGTCTGGGGCGGCGCCACCGCCGGCATTTACACGGTTGGTCTGGCCCATCTGGCCGGCCGCTTTTCCGGGTCGGACCTGGCCGGCGCCACCGCCGCCTTCATATTCTGCTATGCGCTCGGCATGCTGCTCGGACCACCATTGATCGGCGAGACGATGATCCACCTGCCGACCGCCGGCCTGCCATTGGTGATGGGCAGCGCCTTTGCCGCCTACGCGCTGTTCATGGCGATCCGGATAAATGCCACACGCGGCCGGAACGCTTGACTTCCGGGCCGGTTACCGCCATGTCATGCGCCGCATTTCAATCTCAAAATCGTGCAGGGTATTCCCATGGCCAAAGCGGCAACAATCAAGGTCCGTCTCGTGTCTGAAGAAGGCACGGGCTATTATTACGTCACCCGGAAAAACAGCCGGACAATGACCGAAAAAATGAGCGTGCGGAAATATGATCCCAAGCTGCGCAAGCATGTCATGTTCAAGGAAGCCAAGATCAAATAGCACGCTGCCGGCCTGACGGGCCGGCAAACAGACCTGTTCCGGGATTTCCCGAATTGCCAGGGCGCCACGCAGGCGCCCTTTTGCATGCCCGCTGCGGCCGGCAATCGGTATACTGAATTGATTGGCGCGGAAAAATGGTTGCGAAAGTGGCCGGTCGGACCACGGCCGTACGAGGAGGCCACTCACCGGATCCGACCGACCGACCCCACGGACCCAGGAAATGCGGCGGACCTGAGCATATCCATGGGGTTCTGTGTTGACGGGAACCAGTGCGGCCCCGCCGAAACTGTCCGCATCCGCACACAATCCGATGAGTCGGTTGAAAGCCAGCAATAGGTGAACTGAGGGTAAATCAAACAGGTTAAGTTCGAGGCTTAATTGAGGGAAATTGCAGCAATTCTCGGCGTGCAAACCGGGTATCAGACGGAAACGGACGCGATAGTCGAACGGCAGAATAGCGGTGTTGAAGACCGGTCCAGGTGTCAAATTCCAGTAAAAATCCGCAAATTCCGCGGTTATCAGCCCTCGGCGTCACCAACATAGGTCTTGACCGTTTCCACGAACGTCGCCACGGAAATCGGTTTCGACAGATAGCCCTCGCAGCCGCCTTGCAAAATGCGCTCTTCATCGCCCTTCATGGCAAACGCCGTCACCGCGATCACCGGGATATCCTTCAGATTGTCGTCCTGTTTGATGATCCGGGTCACTTCAAGGCCGCTGATTTCCGGCAGCTGAATGTCCATGATAATCAGATCCGGGCGCTGTTTTTTCAGCGCATCGAGCGCCTCATGTCCCGTGCGCATCGGCATCGTATTGTAGCCGTTGGCACGCAAAAGATCGTTGAACAGCTTCATGTTCAACTCATTGTCTTCCACGATCATCACAGTCTTGGCCATTGTTCCGTCCACCGTATATCCCGGCTGCATTTGCCCCGCCAGCATTTGCCCCGGCAGTATCGTTGTACCGGCATTGTCGGCCGGCTGCGGTTCTCTTACAGAATCAGCTGCATCACCATAGTGTGCGATATTCGCTTTAAGGAAAGGCAAACGAATCCCATGCGCAACAATCGGTATCCCACAGGCGCCACTCAATCGCCCAATCCGGGTATTGATCCCAAAATCGTTTCAGGCATCGACCCGGCCATCGATAGTGACACTGTAGCGATTGCCGCGCTGGCATCCATCGCCGCCGATCCGCAAATGCTGAGCCGGTTTCTGGCGCTGACCGGTCATCAGGGCGGCGATATCCGCAAGGCCGCGCAGGAACCCGAATTCCTTGCCGGTGTGCTGCATTTTACCGTCGAACACGAGCCTGTGCTGCTGGCTGCCGCAGCCTCCCTCAGGCTGACCCCCGACGCCGTCCGGAATTTGCTCCAGACCGCCCGGTCGCAGTCCCGCCAACAATCCGACTGAAAAGGGCAGTAGCCGTGACCGCGCCGCAGTCCGCCAACCTACCGACCTTCTGCCGCGATTGCCTGCATGTGGAGGCCGCTACTGGCGTAGGTGCACCGTCAAACCGCTGCACAGCCTGCTTCAGCCCCCGCCTTGCCCGCCATGGCGAGCTTTTCGACCTCGCCATTGCCCATATCGACTGCGACGCCTTTTATGCGGCAGTCGAAAAACGCGACCGGCCGGAGATCGCCGACCAGCCGGTCCTCATCGGCGGCGGCCGCCGTGGCGTTGTTTCCGCTGCGTGTTATGTCGCCCGAACGTTCGGCATCCATTCCGCCATGCCGATGTTCAAGGCACTGAAAGCCTGCCCGGACGCTGTCGTGATCAAGCCCGACATGGCCAAATATGTCGCCGTCAGCCGCCAGGTTCGCGAGCAGATGGCGGCTCTGACACCGCTGGTAGAACCGATATCCATCGACGAAGCCTTTCTCGACCTCACCGGCACCACACGGCTGCATGGCCACCCCCCGGCCGTGATGCTGGCCCGGTTGGCCGGCGATATCGAGAAAAATATCGGCATCACCGTGTCCATCGGCCTCAGCCACAACAAATTCCTGGCAAAGATCGCCTCAGACCTCGACAAGCCGCGCGGTTTTTCCGTGATTGGACAGGCCGAATCGGTGGAGTTTCTTGCCCGTCTGCCGGTTTCGGTGATCTGGGGGGTCGGCAAGGCAATGCAGGCCAAACTGGCCCGCAACGGCATCACCCGTATCCGGCAACTGCAAAAACTCGACGAAAAGGCCCTTGCCAGCCGCTATGGCTCGATGGGGTTGCGGCTTTACAGCCTGTCGCACGGCCTTGATCGACGCGCGGTCTCGCCCGGCGGCAAGGCCAAGAGTATTTCCTCGGAAACCACCTTCAATACCGATCTGGCGACCAAAACCGAGCTCGCCCCGGTGCTGCGCCGCCTGTCGGAACGGGTCGCCGAGCGTGCGAAAGCCAAGGGTCTGGCCGGGCAGACCGTTGTTTTGAAGATGAAAACCGCGTCGTTCCGATCCCGCACCCGCAACCGCACGCTGGCCGAGCCGACCCAGTTGGCCGATCGCATATTTCGCACCGGTCGCGAAATGCTCGAACGCGAACTGGACGGAACGTCGTTTCGCCTGATCGGCATTGGCATTTCCGGCCTGACGGCAGACTGGCACGCCGATCCCGGCGACCTGCTTGATCCCGGAGCCGGCAAACGGGCCGACGCCGAAGCCGCCATCGACAAGATACGCGAACGTTTCGGCCGCGACGGCGTCGAACTGGGACTGACTTTCAGCCAAAACCCGGCCCGAAAACCGGCGTCAGGTCGGTCGGACGCGAAAGCAAGTCGCAAAAATTGAGGATAGCGCATTCGGCAAAAGTGGGAACCGGTTTTCGGATTAAAATGCGCGCAAAACCAAAGAGCTGGAGCGAATTGAGTGAATCAGACTTCACGAAATTCGCTATAACACCGCCGGCCAGATTGTTGCCGCGCGAAACCGCCAATCGGTATCTAATTCGTTGAAATTAAAATGATTATCCGAACTTGTATCGCGGAAATCGCGATCCTGCAGAGTGCGGATTACTCCGCGCAGTCTTCCTGATCCAGTGCCTCGATCGATTCCAGCGTGCCGGATAATTTATAATCGCCATAATCCATGACCAGATCGCGGGTCACGCCATTCTCGTAGAGCACAAAACTCATCTGGTAGGACGGCACCTGATCGCCGAAATCCTGTTTCTCGCCGTCCGCATCATCGCTGAAATAGGCGATGGAGACCGGCCAGCCGACCAGCCCGGAAGTCAACGGATGGTCGGATGTGCGGCGCTCGGCAGAGCCAATGATCGCCGATGCCGTGTCCGATGCCTCACCCTGCCCGGCGCCTTCGTAAATTGCCGTCGACATAAACCGGCGGTCGGCTCGTGCCGCCTCCAGCAGCGCGCTCAGATGCTGGCCGGGAAACAAGGTTCCATTTTCCAGCATGACAACTTTCTCGTCAGGATTTTCCAGATGGACCTCAATGCCGTGCGCCGTGCGCTCCGCCATGCCCTTGACGTCCTCGATCACCCGTTCGTTGACATAGGTGCGCGAAACAAAGCGGTAAAGACCACCATCGCCGGCTTCAAATGTCGATACCCGGAAATCCAGAATTCGGTCGGCCTCTTCCGATCCCCCCAGCCGCACGACAAGCCGTTGGCTCATCGTATAGCCCTCGCACCGGTTGCCGCTCACTTCAAAGACCAGCCGGCCGGTGGCAGCGGTAATGCCGGACCCGTCGCTCGCACCGGCCAGACCAATTGCATAGACCGCCCGATGGGCGACCGGCACATCAACCAGGGCATCGGCCGGTTTCGGTGTCGCCGCATATGCCGGCCCTGCAAGCGTCACCGCGATCACGGCGGCGAACACCCAGCCAACTTGAAGTGGCATCATCAGGTTACGAATCATCTGCATCCTTATTGGACCAGACTGCGGCAATATCTTGGCTAAGCCCATTTTGAACCCCTCACGCAATATCCTGGCAACAACCACGCGATAACCGGGCGACGGCCCAGGCGCTGTGGACTCAGACCACAGCCGCGCGCAGCAGACGATAAGAACTGCGTTTTGGCAAGTGTGTTGAACCCAATTGGTTTCACGCCTATCAAAAACCAGTAAAGACAATAATACCGGTGGCTCGATGACCAGTTATATCGATGACAATCTCGCCCGATTGGGCCTTACAATTCCAAGTTCCGCACCGCCGGCGGCCAACTATGTGCCGGCCGTGCAGACCGGAAATCTCCTGTTCATCTCCGGGCAGGTTTCCATCGAACCTGATGGCACATTGCTGACCGGACATCTTGGCCAGGACGTGACAGTGGAACAGGGACAGCACGCTGCCCGTGTCTGCGCCATCAGCCTCCTCGCCCAGACCAAGGCGGCACTTGGTGGCGACCTCACCCGCATCGTGCGCATTGTCCGCCTGACCGGCTATGTCGCCTCAATGCCGGACTTTACCGATCAGCATCTGGTGATCAATGGCGCCTCTGATCTGCTTGTCGATGTGCTGGGCGAAAGCGGCCGCCATGCCCGCGCCGCCGTCGGCACTGCCGCCTTGCCGTTGAATGTCGCCGTGGAAATCGATGCCGTGATCGAAGTCCGCTAGCGCCGGCACATCCGTGACCGATCTTTCCTGGCTAACCCGGCGTCCGATTTCCCATCGCGGTTTGCATGACCGCGATGCCGGCCGGCCGGAAAACTCCATGGCCGCATTTGCCGCAGCGCTTGATGGCGGATACGCGATCGAATGCGATCTCCAGCTCAGCGCCGACGCCCAGCCGGTTGTTTTTCACGACGACACACTGGACCGGCTGACCGATGATGCCGGTCCGGTCAATGATCGTTCCGCAATCGCGTTGCAAAAAATTGCCCTTTCCGGTTCGCAAGAAACAATCCCGCTCCTTGCCGATTTGCTGGCGCTGGTGGCCGGCAAGGTGCCGCTGATTGTGGAAATGAAGGACAATGGCGAATGCAATATCGCATTTGCCGAAGCCGTCGCAAACACACTGGGGGATTATTCCGGGCCGCTGGCCGTCATGTCGTTTGATCACGCGATCCTCGAAGCCATGGGCCAGGTGGCCGGCAACCTGCCACGCGGCCTGGTCGCCAAGGGCGGCTGGCGCACGGCAGCCCGGCATCTGCGGGCAATGATCCGCCTGAGACTGGATTTCATGACCTACAAGATCGTCGATCTGCCAACGCTGGCACCATGGATCTGCCGGTACATATTGCGCCGGCCGCTGCTGTGCTGGACCGTGCGCACCGATGCCGATCGCAAATGTTCCGATCGATGGACCGACCAGATGACATTTGAGGGGTTCCGGCCCTGACCGAGCGGTGCCTGTCGGCAAAAATAGCCCTGTACTAATCACGCAAGATTTGACGACCTCACATTGCACCCCGCCCGATACAGACTAGGGTCAGTACTCATTGATTGATCCAGAAGATGATGGGTGCCGACATGTAGGTATGTGCGCAGCAGTCATATCTGATTGCAATACGCCGCCAGTCTTTCGACTTCGCGAACACGTTCTCAATCTTGTTACGTTGCTTGTACATGGATTTGGAGCAGCTCCTTGGCGCGGTCCGGTTTGATCGTGGTGGGATGCAGGCTTTGATCTTGCGGGCATTCAGCCCACCTCGGAACCTGTCGTGTCATAGCGTCCTCCTGTCGCGTTCAGCGTTATCAGAAAGTCCCGCCATTTTTCCCGGACAAATCCAGTTCGGTGAGCCAGTGTTGATGAGACATGGGCAAGTTCACCTGCCAATTTGAATCATGCTTTGCGTACGAGCAGAATCCGAAAGGCGACAAACGACCCATGTGCGGACAAAGCTTCCGATGGATGAACGGCTGCTTTCGGGTATGCCATCTTCGAGTGACTATGCCGCTGTAACCGTATCCGCTACATCGTCCACACCTTCGCCTCGCGCAGATAGTCGGGCACTTCATGATCACGTGCTGCAGGATGGTTCTCCAGTACCATCCGCAATGTACGCACCGCATCAAAGGCTTGTCTGATTAGCCCACGTTGCTTAGCGATATACTTCTGGTCGAATTCGTTGTCCTCCACCTTATGTGCTGGTTTCTGGCGTACATTGCGTACCGCTCGGAAATTGCCAAACATCTCTGCAATTGGCTTTGGGTCGGCTGGCTTGAACTTCGCGCCAACCCATTCCTCGAGGAGGCGGATCGTGCCTTTTGGCTGAGTGACCCGACTTCCATCTTCGTCGGTCAGATTGCGATTGAGTTCCAGATCACCCGCAAAAAATTTCCGGTTCAAATCGTCGCTCAACAGCTGATCAAGTATCAAGGCAAAGTCCCAGAATTCTTTTTTGGTTGGTCTGATCAATATGCCAAACCCGCGTGGACGTTTTAAATCGCCGAACTCGGTAAGGAACAGCTTGGGCTTGCCCATGAGCTCACACATCCGATTGATCTCGATCTTCTCTTGCAGAAAGGCGTCATAGATCGACATCCGCTCGGGGAAGTCTCCAATGATCTGCGTCCGGTAGAAGTCCGGATGCAGATCATATGGTCCCGCCAGCTCATGTTTTTGCATCTCGATCTGCAGCGCTTCGGGCAAGTCTTGCAGGTATCTGATAAAGGCCGCCAGTGCCCGATGCATCTCATCATCGTATGCAAAGCCGAACTCAAAGAACTCCAGTCCGTCTAGAACCACCGCTCGTTCCGCTACCTGTGTGCCTTCTTTCTGCAGTATCCGCCCGTGAATATCGTCGACGTCGAAGTCAAACCGAGGGTCATTGCGATACCACTCGAGTGCACGCAGATCGAAGGCCCGATAGCTGAGCTGAGGCGCACCTTCCTTCAATGCCCGAGTATATGGGGCGGTTTCGCCTGCACTCGCGTTTCGTTCTTTGAGCAGCCTTGGGGTGGGGTATAGGCACCCCTCTAGGCCACCGACCTCGATCTTCTCGAGTTGAACGTCGATCGAGTCCGCCGGGAGAGCCTTAATATGAGGATTGGGATGTCCGTCGCCACGCACTAAATCCAAATAACCTTCGGCAATCAGCGCTCTAATTCCTGCAACATCAACAGCATTTGCCAACGGGGTTGCACCTAGTGGATTGATTCCAACGTTTGGAACCCTCGGTTTCGTGCGGCGATGATATCATCGGGATCGGCTTTCCAGATGAATGGTGTGGGGCTGTCGGCATTGTATTGGCGAATGAATCGGTTGATGGCGGCCTGAAGGT
>CAXMRP010000189.1:0-4155 GCA_964196155.1 uncultured Polyangiaceae bacterium | reverse complement strand
CCCCCCGGCGGCAGGTGTGGCCCGGCTCGCCGGCCATCCCGCAGCGGTACGGGTTCATCGCCGCCACCAGTTGAATGCGCGAGGGATAGGTCACCCGGTGATTGGCCCGGGCGATGACTGTCTCGCCGGTTTCCAGTGGTTGCCGCAGCGAGTCCAGAACGGCCGGCGAAAACTCCGGCAGTTCATCGAGAAACAACACCCCGTTGTGGGCCAGCGAAACTTCACCCGGCCGGGCCCGCGCGCCACCGCCAACCATCGCCGCCATCGAGGCCGAATGGTGCGGCGCCCGGAACGGCCGCCGGTCCGACAGGCTGCCGCCGCTGATCGTCCCGGCAATCGAGGCGATCATCGACACGTCCAGCAATTCCTTCGGTTGCAGCGGTGGCAACAGCGACGGCAACCGGCTGGCCAGCATTGATTTGCCCGCCCCCGGCGGTCCGATCAGCAACATGTTGTGACCACCGGCCGCGGCTATCTCCAGCGCCCGCCGGGCGCTTTCCTGCCCCTTGATATCGGCAAGATCGAGCAAGTCGTTCGGCGCCGGTTTCAGGGCCGGGCTGGGTTGCGACAATACCTGTGTGCCGCGAAAATGATTGGCCAGTGCAATCAGGCTTTGTGGCGCCAGAATATCGATATCGCCGCCGGCCCATGCCGCTTCCGCGCCGCAGGCCTGCGGGCAGATCAGCCCCCGGTTCAACCCGTTGGCGCCGATTGCCGCCGGCAGGACACCGGCCACCGCCGCGATCTGGCCATCCAGACCCAGTTCGCCCAGCACCAAATAGCGCGCCAACGCATCGGCCGGTATCGCCCCGACCGCGACCATGATCCCCAGCGCAATCGGCAGATCGTAATGGCTGCCCTCCTTGGGCAAATCCGCTGGCGCCAGATTGACCGTGATCCGCTTGGCCGGCAGCGACAGACCAGAGGCGTGGAGCGCGGCGTGCACCCGCTCGCGGCTTTCCGCCACCGCCTTGTCCGGCAGGCCGACAATCTGGAACGACACCTTGCCCGGCGCAATCAGCACCTGCACATCCACCGGCATCGCCTCGATGCCCTGAAATGCCACGGTGGTAATGCGCGCAACCATTTCGCCCCCCAAATACAGCCGCCAATGAATCGGCCCGCCCGGCCATCGGTCAGACCAGATTGACCATGAGCGGGAATTGGAAGCCTATCGGCAACAGTCGGGCAGCGCAAGAACAAAAACAGAACAAGCAATTAGTCCGGCGCGGGTTTGCAACAAAAACCGGGTTCGAAAAGCGCCGCGACCGTGCATCGAAGGGCCGGATTGCGCGCCTAAACTCGGATCATCTGCGTTGCGAACAGGAACAGGAATGCAAAGGATGAGGCAAACAATCCGCGCAGGAACCGCTTGCGTTTCAATGCCCGCAACTTGGATATTTTGATGATCTCATATGCCAGTTCGGTCGCCGGATCACAACGCGCCATCGCCTGTTTCAGTCCATCCACATCATCATGCCGGGCCGGATCAACATACAGAACATGTTCGACATTCTGATCCGATCCGGCGGCAAGTTTCGGGGCGGTCTTGCGGGATGGGTAAAGTACAAAGCCAAACAGCATGATCAGCAGGATTGCCGCAGCCCAAAAACAGACGACCGCCAGCGTGCCAATTTCAGCCGCCACCGGAATATTTTCTTGGAACTGCGCAACCACGCCCAGCGCAAAGACATAGCCGACGCCGACAATTTGCGCCTTGGTGTCATAGGCCCGAACCGTCGCCTGCGCTTCCTGCAGACTGTCGCGATAGAGGGAAAGATCTGTTTCGTTTGGCAAGTAAAGGACCCCGGTGCCGGATTGAACGTCATCAAAATTGCCATCGAATCGCTATCGGGCGCAATTGGAAATGTCAAAATAATCACCCAATCCGGCTCACCACGCACCCGCACCGGCATTGACGGTTGGCCGATCCCGGCCGCCATGGCACCATGGCCCCCGACCGGAATTGGCAAGCTGGGTAAGCAACCGATAATGGCCATGCGGGCACGAGAAAAAATTCAGCGGATACCAGCCACCGGTGGCTGGTTTGAAACAGGCGCCATGCTGGCGGCGCCGGTCCTCATATTCGCGCTCGCCCTGTCTGCGGCTGGCGTAGCCGGGGCCCAGACGTCATCCCAGGCGCCGTCGAATTCGGCCACGGCGAACCCGGCAATTGCGGTCGCCATCGAGCTTGTCCTTGCCGTCGACACATCGATCAGCGTCATCAGGTCCGAGTTCAAGCTCATGGCCAGGGGCATGGCGGCCGCCTTCCGCAACCCTGATATTATCGAGCTGATCGAACGCCAGGGCGGTATCGCGGTCACGCTGATCCAGTGGAATTCCAGGGTCAACGTTGATTTCCAGATCCCCTGGACACATCTTCAGGGCCGTGCCGAAATTCTGGCTTTTGCCGACCGTGTCGAGACAATGCCGCGCGATCCGGCGCGCGGCTTCACGTCAATTGGCAGCGCGATTGACTATGCCGTGCGCTCGATTGCCAACAATCGATTCAGCGGCGACGCCCGCAAGATCGATATCGCCGGCGATGGCAAAAGCAATTCCGGCATCCAGCTCTCGCGTAGCCACAAGCGGGCCGATGCCGGAAATATTGTCATCAACGGCCTGCCGATCCTCACCGATCACGCCGATCTCCACGACTACTACACCGAAGAGATTATCCACGGTCCTGGCGCATTCAGTGAGGTCGCCAATGATTATGAGGATTTCGCCCGCGCCTTCCTGCGCAAACTGCGCCGGGAACTGTCGATTGCGGTGAGCGACAATCGCACGCCGGTCCGATCGACCGCATCAAACACCAACGTGGCGGGCATCCGGTAAAAGCGCGATCCGCCGCGCCAGCGGGGACTGAATGCGGGTCGGCGAGTACCACGGCGTCAACAACGCCTTGTCCATGAAATCCGGGTTGCGTTCGACGAAATCTTCCGGCCCGTCATGGTCACGGCTCGCCATCCGCTCGCCAATCAGGCTGAGGAAAGCCAGCGTGATCGTCGCATTGAATTTGTCCGGAAGATTGGCCTTCGCCGCCATCGCGCGAATGCCGGTGGCATAGATGTGCAGCGCTTCAAAGAATTCGTGGCCGGACAGGATTTCATAGGCAACGCCAATATGATCCGCATGGCCGAAGGTGGCCGGGTCCTGCGTGCCGTCCTGGAATTGCGACAGTCTCGTTGCATAACAACCCGTCACCGGCTCGCCTCCTCTGCAAGCTGATGGCTGTCCGACGCGGTCAGATCGAGGTCATAAACGTCCTTGAGCTTTTTGATCTTCTTGATCGTTGCCGGCGAAAACGGCGCCTTGCCCTCGAATGCATGCAGCGCCATACCCTCGATCAGCTCGGCGACCGACATGTCGAGATGTTCGGCAAGCGCTTTCAGCACTTTTAAAAGCCGCTTTTCCAGCCGGATGCCGGTCTGTATGCGTTCAATCGTTTTCATCACCGCTATCTAGTACCTTGGTACCAAGATGTCAAATGATTGTTGGGGATCGGCTGTATGGCGCGCGCAACCTGACCGGGCATCGTGTCCGCCGCTTCAGTCTGGACAAATCGCCTGGGCAATCCGCAACTCCGGCAATCCGCATCAAGTATCCCGGGCATGAAAAAAGGCGGACATTGCTGCCCGCCCTGTAATTGCCAGGATCATCTCTGTGCAGCGGTTCTATCCGCCAAATTTCCACGCAAGCCCGAACCGGCCCGTATGCGACGAGGGCTCGACATCCAGGAACCCGCCTGTCCCCCAATCCTCACCATCATACTGCGTGTAACGGTATTCGACGCGCGCCGTTATGTTCTGCGCAATATAGGTCTCCATGACCATCCCGACATGGTACCCGTTATAGTCCTGGTTGAAGTTGATCGCCGGACCGCCAAACGCGATATCCACATTGTAATCGGCAAATGAGTAGCCAGCGATCACATAAAGCATTGTTTCGGGAACCGGCAACCAGCCCAGCCGGCCCGAGATCGCCGCAGTCCATTCGGGCTGGGCGTCAAGCGTCAGGAATCCCGGAATATTCAGTTCAGTGGTCAGGTCGGTAAGCCCGATTTCGCCCTGAATGCCGGCAACCCGGTTGCTGCCAAACTGAGGATCATATCCGATCATTGCACCGCCAAGCACACCCTCGCCGCCAATGCCG
>CAXMRP010000188.1:0-7933 GCA_964196155.1 uncultured Polyangiaceae bacterium | reverse complement strand
GGCGCCAGCGCCGCTTCGATCTGCCCATCACGCGACCCACCGTCGCCGGCCGACGCCCGGCCGGATAGTTTGCTGTCGGGACCAGAATTCATCGCCCGCTTACACCCGCCGGCATCTTGTCAGGACGTCTCATCAGGACGCGCGGCTCGTTTTCGCTGCCGCCACTTCGGCTTGCCGACCCTTATCGGCCGCTTCGTCCGTGGTTGATGGCGCGCCAGATACTGGGCCATTTGGCCGCCGCCGCACATGGGAAAGCAACCGGGTCAGGCCGGCCGGGGTCATGCCGTCGATCCGCGCCGCCTGGCCAAGGGTCATCGGCCGCACCGTTGTCAGCTTTTGCCGCACTTCGTTCGACAGGCCGTTAATCGCGCCATAATCAAGGTCCACCGACAAGGCCAGCGCCTCGTCTCGCCGATAGGCCTCGATGTCGCGGCGTTGGCGATCCAGATACACCGCATAGCGCGCATCCACAGCCACCTGCTCGGCAATCGAGGTGTCCAGCTGCGCGATCTCGGGCCAGATCCCGGCCAGGTCAGCAAGGCCGATATCCGGGTAAGACAAAAGAGCGAAAGCACTGCGCCGCTGACCATCGCGGTTGACCGGCAACCCATGGCCGCGCGCCGCATCCGGCGTCAGCTCAAGCCGCTCAAGCAGCGCCCGCGCCGCTTCGAGCCCCGCCTTGCGGCTTTGATATGCCGCCGCCCGCTCTGCACCGATACAGCCGGCATCGATCCCCACCGGGGTCAGCCGCTGATCGGAATTGTCCGCCCGAAGCGACAAGCGATACTCGGCTCGGGAGGTGAACATCCGGTACGGCTCGCAAACCCCGCGTGTCACCAGGTCATCGATCATCACGCCGAGATACGCATCGGTGCGGGCAAAAACCACGCCGCTGCCGCCGCCGGCCTGCCGGGCAGCGTTGAGTCCGGCAACCAGCCCCTGCGCCGCCGCCTCTTCATAGCCGGTCGTGCCGTTGATTTGCCCGGCCAGATAAAGCCCCGCCAGCCGCTTGCATTGCAGGCTCGCATCCAGTTCGCGCGGATCAACATGGTCATATTCGATCGCATAGCCCGGCCGCAAAATCTTTACCTGCGACAGGCCGGGAATGGTCCGCACCATCGCGACCTGCACGTCCTCGGGCAGCGAGGTGGAAATCCCGTTGGGATAAATCGTCGGATCGTCGAGACCCTCCGGCTCCAGAAAAATCTGATGGCTGTCCCGGTCGCCAAACCGCACAACCTTGTCCTCGATCGAGGGACAATAGCGCGGACCCTTGCTCTCGATCTGGCCCGAATACATCGCCGACTTTTCAAGATTGCGGGCGATCAGATCATGGGTCTGGGCGGTCGTGCGGGTAATGTGACAATCGATCTGCCGCGTCGTGATCGCGTCGGTTAGCGCCGAAAACGGCTCTGGCGGATCATCGCCGGGCTGCCGGTCCAGACCATCCCAATCGATCGTGCGGCCATCAAGACGCGGTGGTGTGCCGGTCTTCAGCCGCGACAGGCGAAACCCGAAGCGCGCCAGGGTCGCCGACAGTCCGGTCTCCGCCGCTTCGCCGGCGCGCCCGGCCGGAATTTGCCGGTCACCGATATGAATAAGCCCGTCCAAAAATGTGCCTGTTGTCAGCACAACCGCGCCGGCCCGGATCGTCCGCCCGTCCGCCAGCAACACGCCGTCAATCCGCGCAGCCGCCTTCCCGCCATCGCCAGCGCCCGGTTCCTTACCCAGCACCAGGTCTTCAACACCGGCCTCGACAATGGACAAATTCGGCACCGAATCGATTTCGGCCTGCATTGCCTGCCGGTACAACGCCCGGTCCGCCTGTGCCCGTGGTCCGCGTACCGCCGGGCCCTTGCGCCGGTTCAGAACCCGAAACTGGATACCGGCCTGATCGATGACCCGCGCCATCAAGCCATCCAATGCATCGACTTCGCGGACCAGATGCCCCTTGCCCAAGCCGCCAATCGCCGGATTGCAGGACATCTCCCCGATTGTCGCCTTTTTATGGGTCACCAGAATTGTTTCGGCACCGACTCGAGCCGCGGCCGCCGCTGCTTCGACGCCGGCATGGCCGCCACCGACAACAATCACATCAGCCCGGCGGTCGAGGACTTCGGCGGCAGTATCATGCCCCACAAAGGGTTCGCCACGTCGCGGATCGCCAACCGGCTCCAGAGTTGATGTCAGGGTGTTAGTGGCCATACCTGCGCTTTAACGGAATTCCCCACTCCTGAGAACCGCCAAAAAGCGATTTCGCGGCAGATCACGACGAGACGATGTTTCACGTGAAACACCTCTATGCCCAATCGGCAGCCTCACCGTCAGTCTTAGGATCGCCGGCCCGATAGACCGAATGGAAATCTCCGCCTGGTACGATCCTGTTCAAACCAGAACTGACCGGCAAATTCAAATGTTTCACGTGAAACAAATGCCAATGACATCGCACCACGCCAAATCACTTGCCGATGCAGAACTCCCCGAACAAAGCATCCAGCACCAGCTCCACATCAATACGCCCGGTCAGAATTCCGATTTGGTGCAAAGCCAAACGCAGCTGTTCCGCCACGATCTCTTCCGGTTGTTCCGCCGCGCTCGCCAGATCCAGGCAATCCGCGCATTCCCTCAGTGCATCGGCTTGACGCGCATGGGCAACGACGCTCTCGCCGCTACTACCCATGGATTTCTTTGCAAATGACGCCAGGGCATCCTGAAGCCCGTCCATCCCCGCGCCTGTCAGGGCAGAAATCCGGAATTCCCAATCCGAACCATCTTCCCCCGCTCGGTCTCCGTCCTTCAGATCAATTTTTGTCCGGATCCGCCACACATCGCAGGGTTTCGAACCCATGTCCGCGCGCTCAACCGATACCAATTCCTTCGCCCCGGACCGATCGCCATCATCCAGCTGGAGAACCAGATCACTCGTTTGCGCAATGTCGCGGGCGCGCCGCATTCCCTCGCGCTCGACCCGATTCCCCTCTTCGCGCATTCCTGCCGTATCAAATACAATCAGCGGATACCCCGACAAATCGAGACGGGCCTCCAGAACATCACGGGTCGTCCCGGCAACCGGATCGACAATCGCAATATCACGCTGCGCCAGAGCATTAATCAATGTCGATTTGCCGACATTAGGCCGGCCAAGTAGCGCAACCCGCAATCCCGCCCGTATCCGCTCACCCCCGGCACTGGTCCCGAGCAACTTTCGCACTTCACCCGCTAACTGGACAACTTCCGAGCCGAATGCCGGCCGCATCCCGCCGACATCCCCTTCATCGGAAAAATCAGTCCGCGCCTCTACACCTGCCAACAGACCAACAAGTCGCTTCCGCCAACCCTCAAGCGCTCGCGCCATGACGCCTTCCGACAACGCCAGCGCCTGCCGGCGCTGCGCATCGGTCTCCGCCGCAATCAGATCAACCAGTCCCTCCACCTGGGTCAGATCGAGCCGCTGATTATCAAACGCACGCCGGGTAAACTCTCCGGCCAGGGCGGGGCGGACGTGATTTTGTTCCGCCAACGAATCGACGACCGCCGTAACCGTCGCAACGCCCCCGTGGCAGTGCAACTCCAGGCAATCCTCGCCGGTAAAACTGCCTGGCCCCAGCATAAAACAAACCAGGCCCCGATCGAGTATCTCTCCGTTAGTTGGGTCGATTATCGTTCGCAATACCAGCATCCGATTGGGCGGAAGGCCTTCCCGGCACATATCCCCCCCGACCCGCATGGCCTCCGGTCCTGATACGCGAATGACACAAAGCCCTGCGGGCACGCCCCCGCTGGAAACCGCAAAAATTGTATCAATCACAACCGCGCCCCCTTCCCGGTAAACTTTGTATCAGTATCCAAATTATCAACAATTTCAGTAATTATATTCCGGATACGAATCGAAATAATAAGACGGCAACGAAACAAAGCCCAATCCGGCACAGCAAAATGTCCGGCCGCTGTGCGGTCATGCAAAACCATTCGGTACCGAACATAATCGGAAGGAGACAAGTTTGGGGGTGGCTACACTCAAATAGCCACGATCACAGTAGAGCGCTGAACCGACGTCACAACCCGACGCGTCAAAAAGTCAGCGCATCACGCATCAATATCCGCATTCCCGACCGAAATCTTGATACACCCGAAGTCGCAAATCTAGACGGATCGACCTGACCAGCCGGAAATCCATTCAGGATTTACATCCGGTACGATGTCAATTCAGCCCGCCAGAATACCCAATTATTCCGGGTCTCCCGGTTGCCAAGCCATAGCCAATTGTCAGGTGTTCATGGAGTCGAAAAACTCGTCATTGTTTTTCGTCTGTTTCAGCTTGTCGATCAGGAATTCGATGGCATCGACTACACCCATCGATGACAGGATTCGCCGCAGCACGAATATCTTTTTCAGATCCCCCTCAGGAACGAGAAGCTCCTCTTTCCGGGTTCCGGACTTGAGGATATCCATCGACGGATAGACCCGCTTGTCGGCAATTTTGCGATCCAGTACAATCTCCGAATTGCCGGTACCCTTGAATTCTTCAAAAATAACCTCGTCCATCCGGCTACCCGTATCGATCAGCGCGGTCGCGATAATCGTCATCGATCCGCCCTCCTCGATATTGCGCGCCGCGCCGAAAAACCGTTTCGGCCGCTGCAACGCATTGGCATCCACACCACCGGTCAGAACCTTGCCCGACGAGGGCACAACCGTATTGTAGGCCCGTCCAAGCCGGGTCAGGGAATCAAGCAGGATCACCACATCCCGGCCATGCTCGACCAGCCGCTTGGCCTTCTCGATCACCATCTCGGCGACCTGCACATGCCGCTGCGCCGGCTCATCGAACGTTGAAGACACAACTTCGCCCATGACTGTCCGCTGCATGTCGGTCACTTCCTCCGGCCGCTCATCGATCAACAGGACGATCAGATAGGCCTCGGGATGATTGTGGGTGATCGCCTTGGCAATATTTTGCAACAACACCGTCTTGCCGGTCCTGGGTGGCGCTACGATCAGCCCGCGCTGGCCCTTGCCGAGCGGCGCAACCATATCGATAACCCGCGAAGACAAATCCTTCGACTTCGGATCATCCATCTCCATCCGGAATCGTTGATCGGGATAAAGCGGTGTCAGATTATCAAAATGCACCTTGTGCCGCGCCTTGTCCGGGTCCTCGAAATTGATCGTGTTGACCTTCAACAGCGCAAAATACCGTTCCCCCTCCTTGGGGCTGCGGATCTGCCCCTCGACCGTGTCACCGGTGCACAGGGAGAACCGCCGGATCTGCGAAGGCGATACATAAATATCATCCGGCCCGGGCAGATAATTCGCATCAGGCGAACGCAGAAAACCGAAGCCGTCCTGCAGAACCTCCACGACACCTTCGCCGATAATATCAATATCGTCCTCGGCAAGGTTCTTCAAAATCGCAAACATCTGCTCCTGCTTGCGCATCGTGCTGGCATTTTCGACTTCAACTTCTTCAGCAAACGCAAGAAGTTCGACAGCGGACTTGGCTTTCAAGTCCTTCAATTTCATTTCAGACATATTTTCCATTCCAACAGAACGGTACAAATTTCAGGGTGAGGGTGCTTCAACATGGACCGCAGATAAAGGGCTTAATTGTGAGGCGAAGAACGGCGTACGATAATCAGGATGTGATTGTCGGAAAGCGAAGATCGATCATCAACTTCGGCCCCAACCGGGCGCGATACAGCGTCTGAAGCGCTAAGATCACCCATAAGATAGTTCGCCTTGAACGATTCGACAAGCTCCAAAACCGCCAAATCCTAAACGAAAGCAACTATCTTGCAAAAAACACGCCACGCTGCGTCAAAAGGGTCTGACGACAACAAGCACCACAATCGCGATCATCAGCGCCGTCGGAACCTCATTGGCAATCCGATAATACCGCCCCGAGTGCTGGTTATCATCGCGCTCAAACGCCGCCACGCACCGCGCCAGAAAAAAATGAACCCCGGTCAGCGCTACAACCAAAATGCCTTTTGCCACAAACCAGCCTTCGCTCCATGCGGATGTCAAATCCACGAGCCACAATCCGAACACCCAGCTGCCGACCATAGCCGGCGTTGCAATTGCCTTCAGCAGCCGCCGCTCCATCACCTTGAATGTTTCGGACTGCAACGATCCAGCCTCGGCGCCGCAGTGATAGACCATCAACCGCGGCAGATAGAGCAGGGCGGCCATCCACGAGATCACCGACAGGATGTGACCGACCTTGACCCAGACCATCAACACGCCCCTTGCGCCATCATCGGCTTCCGCTGTCCCTGACCCGGCGCATCAACTGCGCAACATGGTCCGGCGGTGTGTCCGGCTGTATCCCGTGACCCAGATTAAACACATGCGGATGACCGGCCATGTCCGCCAGTATCGCGTCAACGCCGCGCGCCAGCGCCTCACCGCCAAGGATCAACCGCAGCGGGTCGAGATTGCCCTGTAGCGCCTTGTCCGTCTGTTTGCGGGCCAACGACAACGGCATCGTCCAGTCAATCCCGAAGCCGTCTGCACCGGACGTCGCAGCATACGTCGCAAGTCGTGCGCCACATCCCTTGGCAAACAGAATAATCCGCGCCTGCGGACACCGCCCCCGCACTTTTGCAACCAGAGCCCTCACTGGCGCCATCGCCCAGCGCGCAAACAGATCATCGTCCAGTACGCCCGCCCAGCTATCAAATATCTGCACCGCATCAACACCCGCCTCGATCTGCGCCACAAGGTAATCCGCCGAGGCCTCAACCAGCACATCGATCAACGCCTGAAACCCTTGCGGGTCTGCAAGTGCCGCAACCCGTGCCGGCCGCTGGTCCGGCGTTCCCTTGCCGGCAATCATGTAGGTCGCCACCGTCCACGGCGCCCCGCAAAATCCAATCAACGCTTTGCCCCGCGCCAATTCCTCGCGCACCTGCCGAACCGTTTCAAACACCGGCGCAAGATGATCCAGAACATTATCGCGTTTCAGCGCGCCAACCCGATCCAGCGACATCGGCTCCAGCAACGGACCCTGGCCAGCTTCAAAACGTACTGGCTGCCCCAACGCATCCGGGATCACCAGAATATCGGAAAACAGGATCGCACAATCCATATCAAACCGGCGCACCGGTTGCAGCGTCACCTCGGCGGCTTTTTCCGGGCAATAGCACAAATCCAGAAACGAACCCGCATCCGCCCGCACCGCCTGATACTCCGGCAGGTACCGTCCGGCCTGCCGCATCAGCCACACCGGAGGCGGCGATATCACTTCACCATCCAGCACCCGCAATAGCGATGGGCGCACAGATTTATCTCCAGCACTATTCATTCAAAACTCTTTCTGAATCTTAATGTTGATTCTTATGGGCAGTGGATAAGGGGGATTATCATTTGCGCACACTATGCCCCCAATTCGCAACGGATTTCCCCGCAACCGCCCCGCCATCCAACATATCAAGGAGATACGGGAACAAGATGCATACCCATTATATTTCAATAGGTTAAGATTAAAAATTCGGACACTATCCTGTGACTGAAACACGAACAATTCATAACAAGTCCCTTATCACCAGCCGCCGCGCTTTCACCGCAAAACTGTCCCCGCCGCAAACAACTGTTGATCTAATATGAAAAGCGGGCAACATCTCACCGTAAGGCGCCTTACCGGCGTCAGTTATCAACGGCAACACACACCTCATCGACAGATTGTCCAAGCGCCGCTTCTTCCATCTCCACCTTGTCTCCGACGCCACCGGCGAAACGCTGGTCAGCGTTGCCCGGGCTGCGTCGGCGCAATATGTCACGATCAATGCCATCGAGCATATCCATTCCCTGATCCGCACCGGCGCCCAGGTCGAGGACGTCGCCCGCAAGATCGAGGATGCCCCCGGCATTGTTCTTTATACCCTGGTCGATCGGGATACGGCATCGGCGCTGGAAAGCGAATGCCGCAGGA
>CAXMRP010000187.1:0-3575 GCA_964196155.1 uncultured Polyangiaceae bacterium | reverse complement strand
CCGGATTTCCCGTCCGATCTGATGCTCCTCGATCGCCGTCGCGTCGGAAAACTGGTCGAAAAGACAGACGGTGTTTTTCCCCGACCGTTTCGCCCGGTACATGGCGGCATCGGCCTGACTCAGGATTCGCTTGTAACAGTCACCGTCTTTCGGAAAACGGGCGACGCCCGCGCTGGCGCCGATAAAGACCTCATTGTTGCCGAGCAAAAACGGTTTGCCGACCGCATCAAGAATATCTGCAACTTCTGTGAGTATCGCGTCGTCATCTCCGGCATTTGGCACAAAGATGACAAACTCGTCGCCGCCCAATCTCGCAAATGTTGTTTTGCATTCCCTGTTTTCATCATTGAGCGCGGGCTTGCCGGATTTTTCGATTGGCATCTTCAACGTGCCCAATACGCGGTGGGCAAAATGCATCAAAAGCTCGTCACCAATATCATGCCCTAGCGCATCATTGACGTTTTTAAATCCGTCCAGATCAATGAAGACCAGCGCACCGCTTTCGCCGGCAGCACCTAGCTTGACAATGTCGCTTTCAACCGTGGTGCGAAAGCATTCCCGGTTCGGCAATCCGGTGACAGTATCGATATAGGCTAGGGATTCGATTTGGTTGAGGTTCTGATGGATTTGCCCGGCCATCGCGTTGAAGCTCTCCTGAACGGCCAGGAATTCGACCGGTATCAGTTGGCTCGACGTGACATTAATCCGGGCGGAAACATCGCCACCGCCCATTTTCTTCGACGCCACGATGATCCGTTCAAGCGGCCGCGAGATGAGAAAGGCGACAATGATGGCAAGACCCGCGGCGATGGCGATCCCGGCTGCGAAGACGACGAAGACGGAATATTTGACCCGTTCGGCCTTGGCGATCAGTTCGTCGACAGGTTGCGGGATCATGACGCCCCAGCCGGGACCGGGGACAGCGGTGAATCCGGCGACCATGTCGCTCTTCAGCGCCGGCGAATAAAACGTCTCGATTCCCGTTTCGCCGTTCAGCATCCGTCTGACCGCGGATACCTTCGCGATGTTTTTTCGCGCCGCGATCCAGCTGTCGAGGGGATGCGCCAAAACGTTGCCCTTGTGATCAACGAGTGCCGCGTGACCCTTCACGCCGAACGAGATCGCCTTGCCCAGACGAACGAAATAGTCGGTCGTCAGCGCACCAATAGCGATATTGTCTCCCCATCGCCGCAACAGATAAATCATCGGCTGGTCGTTCGGCCCGGCCATCACTTCGGTGAAACTGATTTTGTCAGCGCGTGCTATCGAGGTGAAATACGCAAATCGTTCCTTCGGCACGAAATCCGGGCACTTTTTGAGCAACGGACTGATTTGCGAAACGACCCTGCCGGTCTTGGCGTCGGCCATGCAAATATGCCGAAACTCGAGGTTGAGGAGAATGTCGACGGCTTGTTCGACATGATGACTGTGTTCAAGATTGACCGCGAGCAAATTGAATGCCGCCGATGCGTCGCGGTGATAGCGTTGCAGAGCCGCACCAAGATTTTGGGCCAGCAACAGATGTCGGCCGCGGACCTCGTCGAATTCGTTGTCTAAAGCCCTCGAATGCGGCCAGACCCAAAACAGGACGACCGGCACCAGGGTCAGAACGCAAAAAAGCAAAAATAGAACTGTTCGCAGCGTCATTGATATTCCTGCAACGCCTGCATAGTCGTAAATGCATTCGATTAATGTACGAGGTTAATTTCGAAACACTCTGAAAGACATAATGATCTAAGTTAAATTCAGAACAATATTATATCTTCCGATTGAGAAGCGGTGTTTAGCATATATTCAGCTTGAAACATGTTCTCAAAACACGAGGAACCGATTTCACCGGCGCTAACGCGCCACCGATAAAATGCGCGGATTTCCCGCTATTTGCCAAGGTGTGGAGGATATGGCGCAGATCGCCTATGCAAATCAGGCGCGACGGCGCCGCCGCCCTTCGCGCCGGACCGGTGCCGCACGGTCGCGAACAAGGTTCACCAAAGGTCCCGTCGCCGCTTCGATCGCCGCCCGGTCGGGGCGTTGCCCCGGTTCATATGCATCGAGTGCGGCGCGCATGGCTGCCAGATGCCCCGTTGAGGTGCCACAGCATCCGCCGATAATCCGCGCACCCGCATCGGCGGCAAGACGGGCGTAATCGGCCATCAGTTCCGGCGTTCCGGAGTAGTGGACATGTTCGCCATGAATCTTCGGCACCCCGGCATTGGCCTTGGCAATGAAGATCCGGTCAGGCGCCGCTTCGCTCATTGTCAGCAGCGAAACCAGCAGGTCCGAAGCGCCGACACCGCAATTGGCGCCCAGGGCGACCGGCGGTTCGGCCAGATCGTCAAAGGTTGGCGCCAGATCGGCCGGATGGACGCCCATCATGGTCTTGCCGGCTGTGTCGAAACTGGCCGTCGCCGTATAGGGCATGCCGGCATTGATGGCACCTTGGGCGGCGGCCCGCAATTCTTCCACCGACGACATGGTTTCGATCCAGCACACATCGGCGCCGCCGGCTTTCAGGCCCTCAGCCTGCACGGTAAAAGCCTCCGTCGCATTTTCGTCCGTCAGCGCGCCAAGCGGCTCAAACAGTTCGCCGAGCGGGCCCATCGACCCGGCGACGACAACAGGCCGTCCCGCCGCGTCGGCGACCTGGCGGGCGACTTCGGTGCCAAGCCGGTTCAGTTCAAACACCCGGTCCTGCAGCTTGTGCAGCTTCAGCCGGTCGCGGTTGCCGCCAAAGGTGTTGGTCAGGATGATGTCGGCGCCGGCATCGACAAAACCCTGATGCAGCGTGCGGACGCGGTCCGGATGGTCGACGTTCCAAAGTTCCGGCGGATCGCCGGCCGTCAGGCCCATATCGAAAAAAGCCGTGCCGGTCGCGCCGTCGGCCAACAGGACGCGGCGTTGCTGAAGAAGGGCGCCCAGATCGGTCATGGCGTATCGTTCATTGCTTATCAATTGTCGTAAAATCGTGAGGCCGGCATAGACCACCTTTGCCCCATTGCCGCAAGATGCCGCGGCAAGATGCAATCTGCCGGCAAGGTCCGGCAGCTTCGCATCGAGAGGGTAGGTGGAAAGCTGTTTATAACCCGTTACGGCGCTTACCCCCGCATGCGCTCAGCTTGTGGGTCGAAGGGCGGATGCATCTGCAAATGCGCCGGATAGCGCTCGCCGAGTATCTCGATTTCGAACGATCCCTGGCCGCCAACGAGTTCGCTCGGCACATAGCCTTGCGCCATCGATTTATCGACATAATGGGCATAGCCGCCCGACGTCACCCAGCCGACCACCTTGTTATCGTGCCAGATCGGTTCATCGCCCATCACGTCGGCATCGCGCGTATCGACAGACATGGAAATCCGGGTGAGCTTCGGCCCGTTTTCCTTTTCCGCCACCGCCGCGTCGCGGCCTATGAAATCGTTCTTGGTCAGATCGACGAAGCGGCCCAGACCGGCCTCGAACGGACCGTAGATCGGCCGGAATTCGCGGAACCACGTACCGAAATTCTTCTCAAGCCGCAGTGACAGGAGCGCCCGCATGCCGAAATTCTTCAGGCCCAGATCTGCGCCCGCTTTCATCAT
>CAXMRP010000186.1:0-3531 GCA_964196155.1 uncultured Polyangiaceae bacterium | reverse complement strand
TCCGGCAGTTTTGCCCAGACATCCTTGTTGACCGTGACGGTCTTGGAATTCACCGCGCCGAGATCGGCTTTCAGCATATAGGGCGCGACTTCGGCGATCTTGAACGTCTTGGCGGCTTCCGGCCACAGCATGGCGGCATCGACGACACCGGTTTGCAGCATGTTGTAAAAGTTTGGCAGCCCACCACGGACGCCGGCGGTGCCTTCGATTCCTTCCAGATAGCGCAAATTGTATCCGGCGCCGGCGACCTTCTTGCCTTTCAGGTCGTCAAGGGAATTGATCGGTGTCTTGGAGAACACCTGATAGGTGTCGAGCACAACCCCGGTGGCCAGATAAACCTGGTTTTCCGCGGCCAGTTCAGCCGCCATTTGCGGAAATTCCTTGGCGATTTCGTCAACGGCCTTGGCGACGACGCGCGCGTCGGTCGAGACAAACGGTGTCACTGCCGAAATGCCCTGGCTCGGCAGCGCCGAATTGTGAAAGATCGTCGTCACGATCCCGATATCGCCCAGCCCGAGCTTGATCCCTTCCAGCACGCCGCGAGGCTTGACGATCGTGCCGCCATAGCCTTCCTGCCATTCGATGGCGTAATTGCCGGTCTTGGCGAGTTCCTCATTGACCCGCGGGATGAAAAAGCCGGAAAACTCCTTCACCCACATGGCGCGGGCCGGATAACCGTCGATGGCGATCATCTTGATCGTGTCAGTGGCGTTGGCCGGACCGGAAAGAGCGGCGGCGAAAAGACCGGCTGCAAGAGTGAACGCGCTGCGGCGTGTGAAAGTGAATTTCATCATTTCCTCCCGTTTTACGCCCTTGCTCGCGATTGGCAGGGGCAAAAGCGATCTGCTGTTAGCGGTACATTAAGGCTATGGCAGGAGAGGGAGTCAAAGATAATTCTCGCGTTTTGCGCAGCCTTCAGAATTGTGAGATCATTGCCCGTTTCCGCTGGTCGTCGCGGTTCGCGTTGAAACGTCAAACCAGCTCGACGTATTGGGGGAAAAATGCAGCTCGATGATTTCGTGATGGCGGCGGCGGCCGGCTTCCTGGCCACCTACGTGCATATGGTAATGGCCCTGTGGGCACCCCGGTTCGGCCTGCCGCGGCTCGATTTCCCCAAGGCGCTGACCGAACTGAGCTTTGCCGGGTCATTCGATGGCGCCCCTCCATATTGGCTCGGATTGCTGGCCTTGCATGTGAACGGGATCATCTTTGCCCTTCTCTATGCCACCGTTTTCGGCCCGGTGCTTCCGGGAGTGCCGCTGGTGCGAGGACTGATATACGGCGGCATTTTGTTGATCGGATCGCAATGCCTGTTCGTGCCGCTGTTCCTGCGGGAGGGCTTTTTCGGCCGCAAGGCAAATCCCCGCGCCTGGATGACGGCGTTGGTCGTTCACGCATTCTACGGGGCGATCATCGGCTGGCTGTGCCCGATTGTCTGAGATATTTGTCGGACAGCCGTTCACTGTCTCGCCGGCACGCGCGCTTCGATCTGAACCGCAATGACGGGCGGAAAAAGGCGATGCCCGTGGATCGCCACATCGACAAATCCCGCCCCGCTGACGGCAGTATGCAAATCGCGTTCGTGCATGACCCCGCCCAGCGACGTGCTATGCCCCATCGGATCGGTCAAAAGCTCGTTGGGCAACTCCGCTTCCCGCACCAGATCCATCACATGAAGCCGCCCGCCGGGCCGCAAGATGCGTACCGCCTCGGCAAAGGCCTTGTGCGGATCAAGGGCAAGGTTGAATGAGGCATTGGCGATCACGAGGTCACAGCAGGCATTGGCGAGTGGAAGCAGTTCCATATCGCCGGCGATCGCATGCAACTCGCATGGCGCCGTGCCGTCTCGCGCCTTGCGCAGGCCGGCCAGCGTTTCCGGCGTCAGGTCGAGCGCGATGACACATTTCGGTGCGCGCGGCGCCGTCGCGATGAGCCATGCATCGAGCCCGCTGCCGCAACCAAGGTCGACGACAGTGTCGACACCCTCAGGCGCGACGCACTCCGCCAGCTTGCCGCAACCGGACCAGGCATCCACCAGCCGCCGTGGTACGCGCGCCAGCGCTTGCGCGCTGTATCCGGCGCGCATTGCGCGTGCAAAGCCGTCCGGTCTGTGCAGCGCCTGAGAGGCATCGTGGGCGTAGCGCCGCCGGATCAGTCCCTTAACGGCGCTTTCGCGTGACTGGCTGGTCAAGTGCGCTACTGTCGCGGCTGCGTCGGTGTCAGTGCGGCATGTGATCGGGATTCCAGAAATAGCCCGTGCGGATCATTTTCGCGATGCGGTCGCCATGCTCGATCCAGCAGTTCTCGTTATATTTCGCCTGCGACTCGTAGTCATAGTCGACGCGCTTGGTTTCGGCGTGCCACTGGCCTTTGCCCTTGTATTCGACAACGGCGTAAGAGGGACGCGGGTCGCCGTCCCAGGACATGCCGACCGCCGCGCAGCATACGATGGTCTGGTCGCCGATATGGCGTACCGACGGGCCATGGATGTGTCCATGCGCCATGATATCGGCGGTGACGCCAGCGATGCGTTCCTTCACTTCCTCGTCCGAGTAGCGCAGCGGCAAGGCCGATGAATCGCCGATCTCATTCGGAGTCGCGTGGAAGATGAAAAACTCGTGGCCGGGCTCCGGCATGTAGCTGAGGCTGAATGGCAAGGTGCGCAAGTACTGAATTTGGTCATTGGTCATCCGTTCGCGGGTGCCCTTGGCCATCCCGAGCATCCACTCGTGGTAGATGTTCTTCGGTTCCATCCATTCCCAGCGTTTGTCGACGATCCACAGGTCGAGATTGCCGGCAATGACGTCGCAGTCGCGGCCGCGGACCATCTCGATGATGGCGCCGGGATCGGGTCCCAGCATGACAAAGTCGCCGGCCATGATTTCCTTGTCGGCCTTTTCCTTCTCCACCTCCTTGAGCACCGCTTCAAACGGCGCAACCTGCGCATGGATATCCGAATAGAGCACGAACTTCATGGTGACCTCATTTCCTGCCAAACACCGACCCGCGGCAATGACAAGCGGTCATTGATCGCAGGCGCAGTGCCGCTCGCTCGTTGGTGCAGAGACAGCGGTATATCAAGCCGCGTCTCTTCCGATTCCATCGTTTGGGATGGCGGCCATCGCTGTCCAGCTGTTTCCGCCCCACAAAGGTATTTCTCTACACGTTGCTCGCAGCGGTCAACGTTTAACGATAATTTGGTCTTGCTCAGCGAAAAAGGGCAGGCCGACCGTCGGCTGAATTTGTCATGAAGGCGGCGGGGAGCGTAGGATGACAGTGAAGGATATGCGAACACCGTCCGAGCGAGGGGCGCAAAACGGAGCGCCGCGACGCTAAATGTCCGAACCGCCCCGCAGAGCGGACATTCGGTCAGTCGGCGCGCATGTCGCAGATTAACCCACAACGGACATTGGCCCTGACCAAACGGGGCGGGCGCTGGTCGCTGACGACGCTACGGGAGAAACCGGCAAAATCGGCGCCAAGGTCGTCCGCCATGCCCGCTACGTCACGTTCAATTTGGCCAAGGTTGCG
>CAXMRP010000185.1:0-3671 GCA_964196155.1 uncultured Polyangiaceae bacterium | reverse complement strand
TTTTCAAGTACTTAGCGGAATGATCTGCTGCCGGTTCAGTAATCAGGCTGCAGGCGAAATGGTGCCGGCTCGTTCACCTGTGCTTGATAAATGTTCCGTCGCGCAACTCGGTCATGGCCTGCTGCAGCTCGGCTTTCGTATTCATCACGATGGGACCGTGCCAGGCCACGGGCTCTTCGATTGGCTTGCCGGAAATCAGCAGAAACCGAATGCCTTCCTCGTTGGCCTGCACCGTCACCTCGTCGCCGCTGTCGAATAGAACCAGGGACCGGTTGCCGGTTTTCTCCCTGACCAGGATTTCTTGTTGGTCGATTTCCTTTTCCGTCAGCACGCCGAACGGTTCGGAAGCGTCGCGAAACGTTCCCGATCCTTCAAAAACATAGGCGAAGGCGTGCCGGTCGGTCTCAACAGGCAGCGTCTTGCGCCGGCCGGCCGGGACAGAGACGTCGAGATAGCGCGGATCGGCGGCTACACCCTCCACCGGGCCGCTTTTCCCCCAGAAGTCGCCGCAGATAACCCGAACGCAAACGCCGTCATCGTCGATAATCTCGGGGATTTCGACAGCCGGAATATCCTGGTAGCGCGGCGTCGTCATTTTGTGCGCGGCGGGCAGGTTGGCCCAAAGCTGGAAACCGTGCATGCGCCCTTGGCGGTCGCCCTGCGGCATCTCCTGATGAAGGATGCCGCTACCGGCGGTCATCCACTGTACGTCGCCGGCGCCGAGCAGGCCCTGGTTTCCCAGACTGTCGCCGTGGTCGACTGTCCCGGCAAGCACATAGGTGATGGTCTCAATGCCCCGGTGCGGATGCCAGGGGAACCCGGCGCGGTAGTCATCGGGGCGTTCATTGCGGAAATCGTCAAACAACAGGAACGGGTCGAACTCACTGGTGTCGCCGAAACCAAAAGCGCGATGGAGCTTCACCCCGGCGCCTTCTAATGTCGGCTTTGATTGGTCAATTCGTTTAACTGGTCGAATGGACATGGCGGCTCATACCTTTCCGGCGCTTCGAATACACCGATGAATGTTAGGGTCCACTCCGCCATAAACAAGGCCGGATCGCGTTGTGATGACTGTCGGTTGTTGATTTTGATTAAGTATGCTTGAACCGGGATTGGATCGTCAGTCTCGGCCGCAATTGCGCGCCGGTCAGGAAAAGGAATTTGTTGTCATGAATCGTATTGTTCTTGCGGTCGCTGTTGCGGCGCTGGGTTTCGGAAACGTGGCTTTTGCCGGCGAAGCCGAGGTTGCTGCTGGTGAAAAGGTGTTCAAGAAGTGCAAGGCCTGCCATGCCACCGGCGAGGGGGCCAAGAACAAGGTCGGCCCGCAGCTGAACGATTTGTTCGGCCGTGTTCCCGGCACCATTGAAGGTTACAAATATTCAAAGGCGATGGTCGCATTTGGCGAGGGCGGCGAGGTCTGGGGCGAAGAACTCCTGACGGCCTATCTGGCCAACCCGAAAAAGGTCGTCAAAGGCACAAAGATGAGTATGGCCGGTCTGAAAAAGCCAGAGGACATCGCCAATATCATCGAATATCTCAAGACATTTGATGCCGATGTGGCAAACCCCAGCTGATTGCTAGCTGAATGTCGGTGCGGCCGGACCGGATTTTGCCGTTACACGCCGGTTGAATGCCGCGCTGCTCCGGTGGCAAAATAAGTGTCGAAGCTGGCGCAGATCGTGCGGACATAGGGCCGGCCGCTGTCGGTGATGACAAAACCGTCGCCTTCATGGCGGAAAAAGCCGTCCGGATCGGTATCGGCGAGATGATCGGCCTCTTTGATGACCGGCTGCGCTCCTTCGCCGAACCGGCTTACAAGATCGGTGCGGCGGAGGGCGAAATCGCACATCAGCCGTTCTATCACGAAACGTCGCACCTGATCTTCGGTCGATACGGCAATGCCGCGGCAAGTCGCCATTTCACCGGATCCAATGGCGCGGCAATATCCACGTGTGTCGACGATATTTTGCACATAGCCTTGCGGCAGTTCTCCGATGGCGGAGGCACCGAGGCCGATCAGCGCGTCGTAATTATCGGCCGTATAGCCCTGGAAGTTGCGGTTTAGCCGGCCGGTTCGGCTGGCGATCGCAAGGGAGTCTTCGGGCTTTGCGAAATGGTCCATGCCAACACGGCAATAGCCCGCCTCGACCAACCGGTTTGCCGCATCGTTCGATTGGGCGAACCGCTCGAGAGCATCGGGCAGTGCGCTTTCATCGATCATCTTCTGGTGCCGCTTCATCCACGGTACATGGGCGTAGCCGAAAAGGGCGATCCGATCGGGATTGAGGGCAATGACCTTGTCGACCGTGGTCTTGATTCCCGCCCGGGTCTGATGTGGCAGACCGTAAAGGAAATCGATATTCAAAGAGCGGACTCCGTGGGCGCGCAGGCCGTCGATCACCGCGGCAGTCTCTTCAAAGCTCTGACGGCGGTTAATGGCGTTCTGGACGTTCTCGTTGAAATCCTGGACGCCGAGACTGGCTCTGGTCATGCCGGCTTCGGCCAGGGCGGCAATGCGCTCCGCGTCAAGATTGCGGGGGTCGATCTCAATAGCGAATTCGGCGTTAGCCGTCACCGGGAACGCCTCACGGATTGTCGAGGCAAGGTCGATGATGTCGTTCGGGTTAAGGATCGTCGGCGATCCACCACCCCAGTGGATCTGGTCGATCGCTACCTTTTCCGGAAGGTTGCCGGCGATCAGGTCGATTTCTTTTTTGAGCGGCACAAGATAGGCGGCGACAGGGTCGTATCGGCGGGTCTCCTTGGTGTGGCAGCCGCAGAACCAGCACAAGGTGTCGCAAAAGGGGATATGGACATAAAGCGACAGCCGCGCCCCGGCAGGCAGTGTGGCCAACCATTTTGCATAGCGTGCGCCATCGATACCGTCGTGGAAATGCGGGGCGGTAGGATAGCTGGTATAACGTGGCGCCGGGCTGGCGTTCTTTAGAGTCTGGGCGTTTGTCATGGTGTAACAAGACCGCGTCCGGGCTCATCGTTCCTTGATCTTGATCAAGCCGGTTTCGCCCTCACGACATTTGACTTTGGCTGCCTAACTCAAAATTTTCCGCCCTTAGGCCAATCGGCGGCGATCTGTCCCCGGATAAGGGCGGATAACCGGTCGACCAGCGGGAAAATGCGGTAACCGAAGGGAGGCTGATAGCGCACTGGCGTTTTAACCCGCCTTGCGTCCGGGACATAAAAGCCGAATGGCCGGCACTTGATAAGTTGTACCGCGGTAAACACGAGGACGAGCATGACGCAATTGTTTATCGAGTTCGGGACGGTTATTTTCAGGGTGTATTCATCGATTCACTCGAAACAGCGCTGCCTGAGCCAAAATCAGATTTCCAGAGCGCTTTTCGTGAAACCGGCGTCACTCAATGCGCTCTAGCCCTTTGATTTTACGCGCATTTTGTCAGAAAATGGGTTCCCACTTTTCGGAATACCCTCTAGCGTTAACAAGGAATTAATGGTAACATTTTTCTGTCAAATGAGCGGAATTGCCATTTCGGGGGATATTTGTGGCTGGGATTTTGTGTCGCGTTCTTCTGGCTGCTAGCCTGATCGGCAGCTTCTGGTCCGCCGGTTACGCGGCACCGGAAGCCGGGAAAGCTGTCGCCGTTGTCCAAAGCTCAACCTCCACCGGCAGCAATGGCAGGCGGACGCTGAAA
>CAXMRP010000184.1:0-10555 GCA_964196155.1 uncultured Polyangiaceae bacterium | reverse complement strand
TGACGGTCGCCGGCGGATACGGTGAAGGAAATTCCACTGCGCATGCACCAGACTCGCACGCCTCAGCACAATAGGGAATCACAAATCGGACTCTTTTGATCCGATCATTCCACTAGGTGTTCAGTCCATCCGATGAGAACTGATTGCGTCCGACGGCAGGCCATTTAGCATTGCTCAGTCGAGGTTCACCTGCGTGTACAGGTGTATTTCGCAGTTTTCCATCATACGACCGGTCAGGGCCCGGAACACATTACCGTGGCCGATAATGGCGACAGGTCGGTCCTCAATCTGTGTCAGGCTGCGGTCAAATTCGTTGATGCGTTGCCGGAAAACATTTTCCGGTTCTACCGCAACACCATCTTCATTTTCCGCCCCCTGGTGCCACCAGGCATTCTTCAATTGTGCAAAAGAAAGATTTGGAAAATCTCGTTGCAGTTCCTTTGGCGGCCGGCCCACATCACAACTGTGGAGCAATAGTTCGCGATGGCTGGCTCCAACCTTGATCGGTGCGATGCCGTCGAAGATGCACAGGGCCGTCTGTATTGCCCGGGTCAGCGGAGATGTGATGACCTGTTTGATGCCCAAATCCACAACCAGCGACCTTGCTTCTTCCGCCTGACGGCGACCTCGGGCTGTTAAAGGCGCGTCGAAGATCAGCGGATCACTGTCACCGTCGTTGTGAACCGCATTGAATTCGGACTGTCCGTGACGAATGAAATAGACAGGCATCTGTTACCCTTATGTCGTTGTACCCAATCCGATGAAACTAACCACGTTGTTTCAGCGGGGTCGCAACCCGGATGGCCCGGCAGCTGAACTATCCTAACAACCGCCGCCACCGCATCAAGCCCAGCCCACCAAGAGCCGTGGCAAACAGGGGTAAGGCGGCGACGCCGACGCCCTAACTAACTGGCCCGGGCAAGCTGATCAGCGCCGGTCTGATGCCCTTGAGTCGCAAATTCTATCCGTAGACCCGCAAGGCCGCCAAACCGGTAATACCAACTGCGATGCGCCACCAGGCAAAGAGCGCAAAGCCGTGGCGCGAGACAAAATCCAACAGAACACGGACTACAACAACCGCGGCGATAAATGCGGCGATAAATCCGATCATGATCAGAGCCGCATCGTCGGCAGAAAGATTCTCGCGGTTTTTATACAGATCGAAAGCGAAAGCGCCGGCCATCGTTGGCATGGCGAGAAAGAACGAAAACTCGGCCGCCGACCGCTTGTCGCAACCCATCAGCAAAGCGCCGGCAATGGTTGCGCCGGAGCGCGAGACCCCCGGCACCAGCGCCAGGCACTGGAATAGGCCGATCTTCAGCGCCAGCCCCGGCGGATATGCCATCGCATCTTCGTAGACGATATCGCGCTTCAGCCGGTCGACCAGCAAAAGCGCAATACCGCCGATCACCAGCATGGCGCAAATAAGTACCGGTGTTTCGAACAGCACCGTCTTGATGAAATTATGGGACAAGGCGCCGATTATCGCCGCGGGCAGAAAAGCCAAAAGCACTGCCAGCACAAATCGACGGGCGTTTTTGTCAGTCGGCAGGCGCATGGCGACTTGCCAAAGCCGGGCAAAATAGACTGAGACGATGGCCAGGATCGCGCCAAGTTGAATCAGAACCTCGAAGGTTTTGCCCTCGGACTGGAAGCCGAGAAAGTGGCCCGCCAGAAGAATATGGCCGGTGGACGATACGGGTATGAATTCGGTCAAACCTTCCAGAAATCCCAGGAAAATGACTTCAATGATCGTTTGTCCGTCCATTTTGCCTCTTGCCTGCCCGAATCGTTTATTGCAAGTGCGCTCTACCATGTCTTCACGGCAAGCCGGACTGGAATAGCCATGCGATTGCGTTGGTGAAAATCGTCCACCTCAGAGGCCCATGATCGAACTTCTCCACCATCCGCTATCGGCTCCCTCGCGCTTTATCCGTCTGGTGCTTGGCGAATGCGAAATTTCACCGAACCTTGTCGAAGAAGAGCCATGGGAGCGGCGGGAAGAATTCCTGATCCTCAATCCCGCCGGCACACTGCCGGTGTTGATTGAAGACCGCGGACCGCCGATTTGCGGGGCGTGGGCGATCTCGGAATTTCTTGATGAAACGCGCTCTTTTGCACTGGGCGACCGGGCGCTCTTGCCGGAGAAAGCCGATGGAAGGGCTGAAGCGCGGCGATTGACGGACTGGTTTTTGGGCAGTTTTGAAGTCGAGGTGAACGCCTATCTGTTTGGCGAAAAGGTTGAGAAGTTGCAGCGGCGAGACGGCAACCGGTCGCCAAACCCGGCGACACTGCGGGCTGCGCGTGCCAACATCCGCACGCATCTGCGCTATATTGCCCATTTGATCGGCGCGCGACACTGGCTCGCCGGCGATACAATGAGTTATGCCGACCTTGCCGCGGCTGCGGCCCTGTCGGTCGCCGACTATCTGGATGAGGTGCCATGGGACGAGAGCGGAGAGGCAAAAGACTGGTACGCTCGGATCAAGTCGCGCCCGTCGTTTCGCCCGCTTCTGGCGGACCTGGTGCGGGGCGTGACGGCACCGGCCCATTACACCGATCTCGACTTCTGAACGGCGACGCGCCCGGATCGGCGTTGAAATCGCGGCTAGCTGAACTGGCGGCCGCCGAGGGATTTGATCTGTTTCGTGTTGCCGCACCCGATAGTATCGGCAAGGCTGGCGACAGGCTGCTGCAGGCAATTGCCGCCGGGCATCACGGCACTATGGACTGGCTGCCGGAGACTGCGACGCGGCGAAGCGACCCACGAAATCTTTGGCCGGACGTACGCTCAATCGCGCTATTCGGCCTCAATTATGGCCCGGACAGCGATCCGCTTGAGAGCCTGGAGCAACCCGATGTGGGCACGATTTCGGTCTATGCCCGCAACCGGGACTATCACGACATCATCAAGGGTGCGCTGAAGCGGATAGGCTCGCAATTTGCCGCCGCGGCACGCCGGATGGATCTGCCCGGCGATCTGAAAGTGTTCGTAGATACCGCACCGGTGATGGAAAAGCCCTTGGCGGAGGCCGCTGGACTGGGCTGGCAGGGCAAACACACCAATCTGGTCAGCCGCAGCCATGGGTCGTGGCTGTTTCTGGGTGTGCTGTTCACAAATGCCGAACTGCCGGTCGACACGCCAGAAACCGACCATTGTGGCCAGTGCCAGGCCTGTCTGGACATATGCCCGACCGATGCGTTCCCGGCGCCTTACCAACTCGATGCACGGCGGTGCATTTCTTACCTTACAATTGAACACAAGGGACCAATTGACCGGGCGCTGCGGCCGGCGATTGGCAACCGCATCTTCGGTTGCGACGATTGTCTGGCCATATGCCCCTGGAACAAGTTCGCGCAAGTGGCCCGCGAAGCCAAACTGGCGGCGCGCGATGATCTCAATGCGCCGGCACTGGCTGATCTTGCGGCGCTGGACGATCCGGCGTTCCGGTCGCTGTTTTCCGGCTCACCGGTCAAACGGATTGGCCGCAACCGGTTTTTGCGCAATGTGCTGATTGCCATTGGTAATTCCGGCGGCAATTCAGGCGACAATTCCGGCGACCGGGCGCTTGTGCCAGCAGCGCAGAACCATTTGCACGATCCTGACCCGCTGGTGCGGGGCGCTGCGGTTTGGGCGTTGTCGCGATTGTGCGGCGATGAAGAATTTGCCGATTTGGAACGATCTTCAATACCCAGTGAAGCGGACGAAACGGTGTGTGAGGAATGGCGCGCGGCACGGGAGGCGCGGCAATGAAGCTGTTCGTTTTTGGCCTGGGTTATTCCTCACTGGCCACTGCCGCCCGCATGCGGCCGATGCTTGAGCGCCTTGCTGGGACAACCCGTACTCCGGATCGGGCCAAAGCCCTCAAGACGGCGGGAATCGACGCAATGGACTTTGACGGTGCCGGCCCCAATGGCGCGGTCAGCGCCGGCCTTGGCGACATAACTCACATCCTCCAGTCCATCGCTCCGCCGGAGGCAGGTGATCCGGTGCTGGCTTTTCACGGTCTGGATATTGCCCGAACCAAGCCTGCGGCGATCTGCTACCTGTCGACTGTCGGTGTCTATGGCGATCATGACGGTGGGTGGGTGGATGAGGAAAGTCCCTGTCATCCGGCTTCTGGTCGGTCCCAGCAGCGGCTTGCTGCCGAAGCCGCCTGGCGCGCCTTTTGCAACAGCCATGGCATTGCGCTTTCGATCCTGCGCCTGGCCGGTATCTACGGGCCGGGACGGGGACCGTTTCAGAAGCTGCGCGCCGGAACCAGCCGGCGTATCATCAAGCCGGGGCAAGTGTTCAACCGCATCCACGTCGATGATATTGCGCAGATCGTCAGCGCCGCCCTGTCCCGCAACGCCGATGGTATTTTCAACTGCGCCGATGACGAACCGGCGCCACCGCAGGACGTCATTGCCCATGCGTGCGAAATTCTGGGCATGGCACAACCACCTGAGGAGCCCATCGAGGAGGCGGACCTGTCCGCAATGGCGCGCAGTTTTTATGGCGAGAACAAGCGGGTGAAAAACGACAAGATCAAGGCTGAACTGGGGATTGAACTGGCTTATCCGACGTTTCGTGAAGGCTTCGCGGCGATAGCGAAGCGTGAGGGAACGACACCATGACGATTACCGTACGAACGGTGTCATCTGCCGACCGGGGTGAATGGGATCGGCTCTATGCCGGCTACGCTGAATTCTACGAGGTGGATCAGAGCGACGCGATGCGGAACTGGGTGTGGAAGTGGTTGATGGATGACGCGCACAGTGTCGAGGGCCTTGTCGCCGATGCAGGCGGCGGATCGCTTGCCGGTCTTGCCCATTTTCGACTATTCGCCCGACCACTGACGGCGGCAACCGGTGGTTTTCTGGATGATCTGTTCGTCGATCCGGCGTTCCGCGGTCAGGATATAGGCGCCCGCCTGATCGGCGCGCTCGGTGATATCGGGCGTGAGCGGGGCTGGGGGGTGATCCGCTGGATCACGGCCAGCGACAATGAACGGGCGCGGCGGGTCTATGACAAGGTTGCCGCAAAGACTGAATGGCTGACCTATGATCTCGATCTGGGCTAACCGGCGTACGAAAACGGCTTGATACCAGGCGCCGGAGCGAGTTGAAATATGGCCTTGAAAACCCAACGCAATGACGGCGATGTCAGCTCATTTCTTGCCAGCGTGCCTGATGATGCAAAACGGGTAGATGCTGAAACGCTTGTTGCCATGATGGCCCGCATCACAGGTTGCCCACCGGTCCTGTGGGGAACCAACATCATCGGCTTCGGCGAATACCGCTATACTAATACCAGTGGCAAGGAAGCCGGATCGTTTCTGACCGGATTTTCGCCGCGTAAAGCAGCGCTATCGTTTTACATCATGCCGGGATTTGATGGCATGCAGGCTGATCTTGCACGCCTGGGACCGCACAAGACCGGCCGGTCCTGTCTTTACATCAAACGCCTGTCGGATATCGACATCGCGGTGTTTGAAACAATCATTGCGCAATCGGTAGCCACGATGTGCGCACGCTACAAGTGCGATTGATCGCTGGCAAAGCAAGCCGGATTTCGTGAAAAACCCGCGGCAATCGCTTGCCGCGGGTCTGGATATCAGTCTGTTTAGGACGGCTGCAACACGCCGCCAGAAACGGCTTATTTTTCTGCTTCGTCTTCACCAGCGTCTGCAGTTTCGGCAGCCGGCGCTTCGCCCTCATCGTCGTCACCGGCGCGCTCTTTCAGGGCCGCACCAAGGATATCACCGAGTGAGGCTCCGGAGTCGGTCGAGCCGTACTGGGCAACCGCCTCTTTCTCCTCGGCGATTTCCAGCGCTTTGATCGACAGGGAAACCCGGCGGGTCTTCTTGTCGATGTTGGTGACGCGGGCATCGACCTTTTCGCCGGCGGCAAACCGCTCCGGCCGCTGCTCGGAGCGCTCGCGGGACAGTTCGGCACGCCGGATAAAGGCGACAAGATCGCTGTCGGCGATCTTGACCTCGATGCCGGAATCCTTGGCTTCAATGACTTCGGCTGTCACCACGGAGCCCTTGCGCACGCCATCCAGCGCTTCGGCAAACGGATCGCCGGTGACCTGCTTGACGCCAAGGGATATCCGCTCCTTGGAGACATCGATATCAAGGATGATCGCCTTGATGATATCGCCTTTGCGGTAGTCTTCCATGGCTTCTTCGCCCTGGCGATTCCAGTCGAGATCAGACAGGTGAACCATGCCATCGACTTCGCCGTCCAAGCCCAGGAACAGACCAAACTCGGTCTTGTTCTTGACCTCGCCTTCAATAACGGAATTGACAGGGTTGTTTTCGGCAAAGGCTTCCCAGGGGTTCTGCATGGTCTGTTTCAGGCCAAGCGAAATCCGGCGTTTTGCCGGATCAACCTCGAGGATGATCACTTCCACGGCTTGCGACGTGGAGACGATCTTGCCCGGATGGATATTCTTCTTCGTCCAGCTCATCTCCGACACGTGGATCAGGCCTTCGATGCCCGGCTCCAGCTCCACGAAGGCACCATAGTCGGTGATGTTGGTGACACGGCCGGTGAACTTGGCATCCAGCGGATATTTAGCGCCGATGCCATCCCAGGGATCGGATTCCAGCTGCTTCATGCCAAGAGAGATACGGAAAGTCTCCGGATTGATGCGGATGATCTGGACCTTGATGGTCTCGCCGATATTGAGGATTTCGCTGGGATGATTGACCCGGCGCCACGCCATGTCGGTGACATGGAGGAGGCCATCAATGCCGCCCAGATCAACAAACGCACCATATTCGGTGATGTTCTTGACCACGCCGTCGACAACCTGGCCTTCCTTGAGGCGGGCGACGATCTCGGAGCGTTGTTCGGCCAGGGTATCTTCAAGAACCGAGCGCCGGGAGACAACGATATTGCCGCGCCGCTTGTCCATTTTGAGGATACGGAAGGGCTGCGGTGTCTGCATCAGCGGACCGATATCGCGTACCGGCCGGACATCGACCTGGCTGCGTGGCAGGAAGGCGACAGCGCCATCGAGATCGACCGTGAAGCCGCCCTTGACCTGATTGAAGATATGGCCGCTGACCGTGTCGTTCTTCTCAAAGCTGGCTTCCAGGCGGATCCAGCTTTCCTCGCGCCGGGCCTTCTCGCGCGACAGCATGGCCTCGCCGAGCGCATTTTCGACACGCTCGAGATAGACTTCGACTTCATCGCCTGGCTTCAGGGTCTCGTCTGCCGCCCTGACACCAAACTCCTTCAAAGGCACACGGCCTTCGACCTTCAGACCGACATCAACAACCGCCAGATCCTTTTCGATAGCGATGACAATGCCTTTGACGACAGAGCCTTCGACGATATCGGTTTTTGCAAATGATTCTTCCAAGAGGGACGCAAAGTCCTCTCCAGCCGTTTGAGGTGTGTTCATCAATACTCCTGCAGCCCTTTATCCCGTTTCTGCGTGTCGCATTCGGGAACGATACATACGGGCCTGCGCCAGTGGTTTGTGTTTCAAGTATCGCGTTCGACCTGCCGCATTCACCATGCGGTCCGGCGCTGAATATTCAGGGCCGATCGCGACGATTTTGATCCGAATTGCCTGCCAGGCGCGCACTGGCGCCTTCAACAATAGCCAAAGCAGCCCGGAACGCGGCTTCTATAGTCATTTCCGAGGTATCCAGCAAGTGGGCATCGACGGCCGGCTCCAGTGGCGAAGCGGCGCGAGCGCTGTCGCGGGCATCGCGGCGCTCAAGGTCCGCCAATATCGCCTTCTCGTCGGCCGGCAATCCGCGATCACGCATTTCATCCGCCCGGCGGCGGGCGCGAACGGCAGCGCTGGCCGTGACGAACAATTTTGCATCGGCACTAGGGCACACCACGGTACCGATATCGCGGCCATCGAGCACCGCGCCGGGCGGACGTTCGGCAAATCTGCGCTGGGCAGCGACCAGCACTGCGCGCAAGCCCGGCATCGTCGCAATGCGAGATGCAGCATCGCCGATGCCGTGGCGGGACAAGCGCTGCTTGTCGAGCGCTCCCAGATCAAGAACGTTGCCAATTGCGATGGCTGCGGCCGGATCATCGAGCGCGGCACCGGTCTCCAACATCTTTTCGGCAACCGCCCGGTAGGTCAGGCCGGTGTCGAGATGGTTCAACCCGAAATGGTCGGCAATCCGGCGGGCCAGAGTGCCCTTGCCGCTGGCAGCAGGTCCATCGATGGCAACGGTCAGGAGCGGACGCTGGGCCATGGGGCCGGTCAGGCCGCTGCACTTTGCGTCTCGAACCGGGCTCCGAGGCGTTGCAGAAGCTGGCGAAACCCTGGAAAACTGGTTGCCATCACCGCTGCATCATCAATCGTGACCGGATTGTCGGATGCCAGGCCCATAATCAGAAAGCTCATGGCGATCCGGTGATCGAGATGGGTGGGCACCAGCCCGCCGCCGTGAACCCGGCCGCCAGTCACGGCAAGGGTGTCCTTGCCTTCGCGGCACGTCACGCCGTTGGCCTTCAGTCCAAAGGCAACCGCGGCCAGACGATCGGATTCCTTGACCCGCAGCTCGTGCAGGCCGTTCATGACGGTCTCGCCTTCAGCAAAGGATGCCGCGACGGCCAGAACCGGATATTCATCGATCATCGACGGCGCACGGTTTGCCGGCACAATCACACCTTTCAGCTCGCTGGCGCGAACCTTGACATCGCCGATCGGCTCACCGCCGGACACCCGCTCATTGTCGATGGTCAAATCGGCGCCCATCTCCTGCAAGGTTACGATGAGGCCGATGCGGGCCGGGTTGAGCAGATGGTTGCGGATTGTGATTTGCGATCCCGGCACTATCAAAGCTGCAACAATCAGGAAGGCAGCAGAACTGGGATCGCCCGGCACGGTGATGTTCTGCGGTTTCAGGTCGGGCATACCGGTCAGCTGAATTTCGGTAACCCCACGGGCGTCTGTGCGGGATTCGATCTGGGCACCAAAACCTTTCAACATCCGCTCGGTGTGATCGCGAGTCGCGACCGGCTCAATCACCGTGGTTACGCCTTCTATGTTCAGGCCGGCCAACAGCACAGCCGATTTCACCTGGGCGGAGGCCACCGGCACCCGATAACGGATCGGTGCCATGGGATTGGCGCCGCGCACGGTCAGCGGCAACCGGTCGCCGGATCTGGCGATCACGTCGGCGCCCATTTCGCGAAGCGGGTCGAGCACACGGCCCATTGGCCGGCCAGACAGGGAGGCATCGCCGGTAAAGGTCGTTGCAAATGGATGGGCAGCTGCGATGCCAAGGGCCAACCGCACGCCAGTGCCGGCATTGCCATAATCGATCACTTGCTCAGGCTCCAGCAGGCCGCCAGTGCCCAGACCACTGACCCGCCAGATATCCTTGTCGCGCTCGATGGTCGCGCCCAAGGTCCGCATTGCCCCGGCTGTCGCCAGCACATCCTCGCCTTCCAACAGGCCTTTGATCGTTGTCTGGCCGATGGTCATGGCGCCAAACATCAAGGAGCGGTGGGAAATGGATTTGTCGCCCGGCAAATCCACATCGCCTGACAGGGGAGTGGTGCAGCCCGAAGATGCGAGCGGTACGGGCAAGGTTTGCACTGTTTCTGTCATGAACCTACATCACACTATTTAAACATCTGGTGCCAAAAGTCCGCCACTATCAGTGGTCCAACCAGCGACCGCTATGGCCTCTCATCAGGTTACTTGCAAGGCCGCTCCCAAGGCTAATCAGGGCTGCTCGAGGGGCCACGGCGGACCGGCGGTTGTTATCATATCAAGGCGACAGGGCCAATCGTCATCTGCGCGCGGGCACGGCTGATTTGGCCCGCAGACAAAAAGACGTTTGACAAGCTGTGGGTGGCATGGCTAGGGAACGCCGCTTTTGTTGAAAATCGAGGTTATTCATCGTGGCAAAACCGGAACTTGGCACCAAGCGCACTTGCTTGTCCTGTGACGCGAAATTTTACGATCTTCTTCGCAACCCCATTGTCTGTCCAAAATGCCAGGCGGTGTTCGTCGCGGCCGGTGTAGAGAAGGCGCCTGTCGCCAAGCCCGCAGCAAAGCCGGCTGAAAAACCGGCCAAGAAATCTGAGCCCGCTGATGAAGAGGACAAGCCTGATACTGGCGATGTCGAAGTCGTTTCGCTGGAAGAAGTCGACGAAGATGATGAAGATGATTCGTCTGATGAGGACGATATTCCTGCCGATATGGCTGATGTCGTAGTGGAAGTCGAAGACGAAGAAGATGATGAGAAAGCCAACGACAAATCGTTCATCGACGATGAAGAAGAAGGAAGCGGCGATGTCAACGATATCGTCGGCGGCGCGACCAAAAAAGGCGATGAAGGCTGATTACGGACCGCCTTGTCATCGCCGTTCTGGCGCATATCAGGCCGGGGATCAGGTAATGTTCGCGGCCGCCTGATACACGCTTGAATTCTGATTGAGGGGAGAATAGGTTCCCTCGCCGCAGCGTGGTCGTTGCCACGTCAAACAAGTATGGGGCCATAGCTCAGTTGGGAGAGCGCGTGAATGGCATTCACGAGGTCGTCGGTTCGATCCCGTCTGGCTCCACCATTTGTTT
>CAXMRP010000183.1:0-7375 GCA_964196155.1 uncultured Polyangiaceae bacterium | reverse complement strand
TCGCTGAACCCGAACGTTACCGGCGACACGGGTGTGGATTCCAAGGGCGATGACGTCAGCTGGTCAGTTCAGAGCGCGACGCTGATCCATGGCGTGGCGACCGACGGGCGCATTGTCTTCACGCTCGAGCAGACGGCCGGGGACCTGACGGACGACCCGACCGACGACGTCTTCACCTTCACGCTGATCGACCAGGTCGATCATCTGCCGCTGGTCACTGCGAGCAGCGACGCTGACGCTTCCGAGACGATCGATATTGGCGATGCCTTTGTGGCGACCGACTTTGACGGCGACTTTGTGGTTCTCGACGGCCAGGTCACGGTGGCGGTTGAGAACGACGTCCCAGTCGATTTCACACCGGAAACGGCTTATTTCATCAATGACGGGTCGGTTGATCTTGGCGACGCAACCACCTTCGAACTGAATTGGGCAGACGCCGTCGGTGCCGATGAAATCGGTGATGTGGCATTCGATATCGCCAATGAAACGCCTGTCCTGGATGTCGATGGCAAGGCGGTTTTGGCCGATGGCCTTCCGTTATTCTATTTTGTCGTAGCCGGCGTGCTGTATGCCACCACTGTGGATAGCGGATTTGATCCGGTCGGCGATGTTGCGACAATTGCATTTTCCGCAACCATTGACGAAGCAACTGACACCTATGACGTGCAGTATTTCAAGGTCTTGTCGACCGGTGTGGAATTCACCACATCCTCGTTCCAGGACGCCAAGGGTGGCAACAGTCTTCTGGTGACAGTCGAAGCCGACGGGGTCGACAGCCAGCTCGATTTCGTCCTGACCGGCAGTGACGGCGGGGATTCCGGGACACCTAATACGGTCAACACAAGCAATTTCTCGATTGGCGTCGATGACGCGCAGGCTTTGAATGGCGGTGAGACGCTGCGTATCGATCTGGTGACCGGTCTGACGGATGATGGCGACAATCCGTTGGCAAATCGCAACGCGAGCTTCACCGGTCGGGTGGAAGGCATTACGTCGTTCAGGCAGACAATCGAACAGGTCAACGGCGCCGGCGACAATGATACCGATATCCATGTGGAAGCTTTCTCTTCCACTTTCACCGCTCCAACTGATATCGATATTACTGACATCACGGCGTTCTTTGATCTGGATACTCTCGATACAGAGGTCAAAATCACCAAGGTCATTATCTATGACGAATTTGGTAATATCAAACGCGTTTACACGGAAAGTCCAACAGGCACCGAAATCAACATAAATACAATTTACGATGCCTCTGGCGACGGTAAGGGTGTTGAAATTCGTGATCTGGAAGATGATTGGGAATACGAGATATTCACGGACAGTCCGTTCTCCGCTCTGGAAATCACCAATATCGATCCCGACAACGGCGTGAAGCTCGGACTGTTTTCCGTCAGCAGCGAAAATGCCGCCGAGCCGATCGCGCTCGATATCGATATCACCGGTACCGATGAGGACGGTGATGCGGTTGATTCCGATATCACCCTGAACTGGCTGCCGGATGATGGAGAAAATCAGGTCGGCACCGCTTCCGGCGAAACCCTGACAGGCGATGGCGATGCCAACATCCTTGCCGGTCTGGCGGGCGACGACACGCTTGTCGGAGGTGACGGCAATGACGTGCTTATTGGCGGCCTTGGTGCAGACACGCTGACTGGCGGATTAGGCGCGGATACGTTTGTGTTCGATACTGTCAATGATTTCGTCGACGACATCACCGACTACGTTATGGGTGAAGGCGATGCCATTGACCTGACGGACCTGATAACCGCAGCACCCGGTACCGATCTGGAACTCGCCGGCTTTGTCACCTACACCCCCGGCACCGGTGAACTGTTTGTCGACCAGGATGGAACCGCTGGCACTGACTTCACGTCAGTCAAGGTTGCCGATCTGACCAATCTGCCGGCCGATGAAACGGTACGTATTCTCTATGATGATGGCAGCGATACGCCAGCTACGGATCTTGTTTGATCCTCGTGTGACCTTAGCGCCACATCCGGCAAGAACTTGGAACCGGCCCCGGTCTGCTAGTAGCGGACCGGGGTTTTGCACGGTAAGAATGATGTCTGGACGAATAATGCCGGGCGCTATACCGAAACGCGGTGCTGGGCACGAATTATGGGATTGAGTCAATGAAGCGCCAGTTGAAATGCCCAAGCAAGCTGATCGCCGCGGCCTTGGCGGTTGCAATGGGCATCGCCGTGCCGGCAAACGCCTTGGCGGCTGATGTGACCGTCTATGCCCAATGCGTCGCCGCCGAAAATGCCGACCTGATCCAGATCGAGGATCGCTCGGTACTGCAGGAGCAGATCGACCAACGCTTTATCCACGCGGTAGAAGTTGCTGATTCGGAACAATATATCAGCTCTACGCGCCCGACTTTTATATGGGCCTCGGAAACCAAGGTCGCCTGCGGCAAGGCGATCGGCTACCTGAAGAGCAGCACAATCGACGCGCAATATATCAACAAATGCGAGTGCTTTTACGATCGCATGGTTCAGTATCTGAACTGATCGCTTGCAGATTGGTAGACAGATCGATTGACAGGAAAAAAAGCCGGCCTCGTCAGACAGGCCGGCTTTTCTCATTGGCGTCCGCCGAATCGAAGCCGGCGCATCTGGCGGCCATCGACATAATCAACAAACCGAAATGCGGGAATATTCCGGCATCATCCGCCGAGATCGGGCAATATTACCGGCATTAACCACAATTGAGGCGATCTCTGTTGCAAATTTGCACCTTCCGCGGCGGGAATATGGCCGCATCGATCAATCGATTACAATTTTCTTTGTTTGAGCCAAGACAGATTGATAGGTTTTGCTTGGCTGAATATGTGTCACTGACGAGGATCGGTGCGTCCTAAGCGGCGTGCTACTGGTATCATGGTAAAATCATTTCGTCGCATGATCTTCGCAACAACAGCAGTCGCTGCGCTGCTGGCTGCCGGCGAGGCTTCGGCAATCTCTTTGAAAGATTCGATCGCGATATCGATCGATGCCAATCCGGAGATCGGTCAGGCAATCGAAAACCGCGAAGCGATCCAGTTCGAGCTGCGGCAGGCGGCGGGACTTTTCCTGCCAAGTGTTGATGTCGAAGGCTCTGTTGGGGTCCGGCGGCTCGACAGCCCCGGTCGCCGTGCACTCGGGATCGATGACGATGCGCTTTATCCGACCGACATCGGCGTCACGGCAACACAGAATCTTTTTGACGGCTATGAGCGCCGCGGCGAATTGGAACGCCAGGCAGCGCGTGTCGACGGCGCCTCATTCCGGGTCCTGGAGCGTTCTGAATTCATCGCCTTGCAGGTAACGCGCGAATATTTCGAGATCCTGCTGCAGCACCGCGTCATCGCCAATACCCGCCAGAACGTCGCTTTCCACAGGCAGATCCTCGGCGATATCAGCGCCAGTGCAGCTTCCGGGTCACTGACGGCGGCGGATCGGCAGCAGGCTCAGGAGCGCCTATTTGCCGCTCGCGCCCAACTCAAGCAGGCTGAGGAAGATCTGGCATCGGCGAAAATCCGGTTCAACCATCTGGTCGGCGTGCCAGTTGGTACAGCTGCACTACCGCCATCAATCAGCCATGCCTTGCCGCGCAGTCTGCAAGACGCGATCGGCACGGCCCGACAAAACAATCCGCGGATCAAGATCGCTACCGCCGACATCGATGCCGCCGCTGCCTTGGTGAAGAAGGCGCGCGCCGGCTACTATCCCAAGCTTTTCGCGGAAGGCCGCGCTCGTACCGGCTACGACATAGACGGAGTGGAAACACACACGGACGACCTGCAAGGCCGGGTCGTGATGAAGTGGAATATTTACCGCGGCGGCATTGATGCTGCCAACGAACAGGAGCAGATTCGCCGCACCAGCGAAGAACGCCTGAAACTGCACCAGGTGCATCGCTTTGTTGAGGAGTCAGTCCGTATTTCCTGGGAGCGCAAACATCGTCAGCGGGAGCTGGCCGGTATCTATGGTCAGCAACTCGACACCAACATTCAGCTCGTCTCGTCCTATCGTCAGCAATTCGGCGTCGGGCAGCGATCGCTTCTCGATGTGCTGGACGCTCAGAATTCCCGTTTCAATTCTGCTGTGCTGCGTGACACCGCCGTTTACGCCTCCCGCTTTGCCGACTGGCGGCTTTTGGCTGCAACCGGCACGCTGCTCGACACGCTGAGCCTGTCCGCTCCCGAGCAGGCAGTTGCCATAGCGCGCGAGGAGGTTGGCGTGCCACCAACGCCGCCGGCGGAAACCTATCGCCGCACCAAGCCGGCTGATGGCGCACCGCTCGATCTTCTTAAGGTTTTGTCACCTGGCAACTGATAGAGTGACGGTTGGTCACAACTACTGAACGGTGCCGAAAGGCGCCGGCGCTGCGGTAATGCTCAAGAAATCACCAGCAACACACGGTCCTGTCCCCGATACCGGGCCTGACTATGGCTCGGCTTCCTCAGGCCAAGGCAATCGAGGCTCGTTGGCGCCTAAAGATGAATCAGCCGATCACTTTTTGATCGCCCTTCAGGCTATCGCCCGTCATTTCGACCGGCCGGCTTCGGCGACTGTGCTGACTGCCGGCCTGCCACTGATCGACGGCAGGTTGACGGCTGAACTGACGATCCGCGCGGCTGAACGGGTCGGCCTCACCGGGACGGCGTCTGAACTGAAACTCGACGATCTCGTCCCCCTGCAGTTGCCTGCGATCCTTCTGACACGCGACGGGGCAAGCCTGGCCGCCCTCAGCCGGAAGGCCGATGGCCGGTTGGTCGTTGCCGATGGGCGGGGAACGCGGGCCCTGTCGCTTATGGACATGGCCCAGATCTATGCCGGTAAAGCGATTTTGCTTGAGGCGATTTATCAGGCGCGCGATCTTGCCAGTCACGACGGCGGCGCCACCATCCACGCCAAAGGACACTGGTTCTGGGGCACCGTTCGAAAATTCTGGAAGAGCTATCTGCGCGTCGGTCTTGCCGCTGCGATGATCAATCTGTTCGCCCTCGCCTCGCCGCTGTTTGTCATGAACGTCTATGACCGCGTCCTGCCCAACAAGGCAATCGCAACGCTTTGGGTGCTGGCGCTTGGCATCGCTTTCGTGGTCGCATTCGATTTTACTTTGAAAACCGCCCGCGCGTTCTTGATCGACAAGGTTGGCCGGCGCATCGATATACGCCTGTCATCGGCCCTCTTTGACAAGGTTCTCAATGCCGGCCTGATGGTTCGCCCTGCATCGACAGGCGCATTTACCAGTCGCGTCTCTCAATACGAATTCATCCGGGAATTCTTCACATCCAATACACTCGCCGTCTTCATAGACCTGTTGTTCATCTTTCTGTTCGTGGCGGTGATTTCCCAGATCGCCGGCTGGCTCGCGATCATTCCGCTTATCGCAACATTTATCGTGCTGATGGCCGGTATCGTGATCCAGCACCTGATCGGCAATAGCCTGGCCGCCGCCCAGAATGAAGCGGCCGAACGCCAGGGCCTTCTCGTTGAGGCCGTCGGAGCGATTGAAACCGTCAAGAGTCTCAGGGCTGAAGGAACGCTGCTGCGCAAATGGGACAATGTCTCGCGCACATCCTCGCGCACGTCGGAAAAGATCAAGCGGCTGTCAGCAATTGGGCTCAACATCGCCCAATTCGTCCAGCAGCTGGTTACCGTCGCGATCATAGTCGGCGGCGCCTATCTGTTCGCCGAAGGCGAGATATCGACGGGCGCCATCATCGCCACGGTCATGCTGGCCTCCCGCACCGTCGCGCCTTTATCCCAGATAGCAATGCTGTTGACGCGAGCCCGCCACGCTTTCCTCTCAATCAAGATTCTCGACACCGTCATGGGCCTTCCCGACGACAGGCCGTCGGCGCAGGGTTTCGTCAACCGCTCGATTGAACACGGCGAAATTGTTTTCCGGTCAGTCACTTTCCGTTACCCGGAAGTCGACCGAAAGGTACTCGATGGGCTCAGCTTCCGCGTCCGGCCGGGCGAGAAAGTCGGCATCATCGGCCGGATCGGTTCCGGCAAAACGACGATCGGCCGGCTCTTGGCCGGTCTCTATTACGCCTCAGAGGGAGAAATCCTGATCGACGGCGTCGATATCCGCCAGTACCACCCGCATGAGGTTCGCAGACAGATTGGACTTTTAGTGCAGGACGGCGATCTGTTCCGCGGCTCGGTGAAAGACAACATCCAGATGGCCGATCCGCTCGCCGACGATGAGGCGATCCTGAAATCGGCGCACTTGGCCGGCGTCGATGCTTTTGTCTCGCAGCATCCCATGGGCTACGACATGCCGGTCGGAGAGCGTGGATCGCTGCTTTCGGGCGGTCAGAGACAAGCGATCGCACTGGCCCGGCTGTTGCTCGTCAATCCGCAGATACTGTTCCTCGACGAGCCGTCAAGCTCAATGGATCTGGCGTCGGAACGCGAACTGATCCGCCATCTGCGGCTTGTTGTTGGCGACAACCGAACGGTCGTTATATCTACTCATCGTTACAGCCTGCTATCGCTGGTCGATCGGCTGATCGTCCTTGATCAGGGCCGGATCGCCGCCGACGGGCCGAAAGACAAGGTTCTTGAAGCCCTGCAGCGCAAGGCGAAGGCAGCCGGCCCGGAAACCGTCTAGCCGATATCCGGGCCGGCGCCGGCGGTAAAGTCGGCACGGCGCCCGGCAATTGCGTCATAGAACCCGGCAAGCGCCGGCAGAACCGCCTCGCCCGCCACCTTGGCGCACGAAAGTGCGGTTTCAAAGTTCTCGCAGCCATCGCGCAAAACCGTCAGCAATGTCTTATGCGCAGCTGCAAGCGCCGCGAATTCGGCCGATTCCGCCACCGTTTCATCGCCGACCAGGATGTGAATGGCGACCGGTTTGCTTTTGCCCTTCACTGTGACGGCGCCAGCCTCAAGAATTGCCATGGCGGCCGCGCCAGCCGCCGTCGATCCGGAAAGAAGGATATCGAACGTCACTTGCTTGCAGGCTGACTCCACACGCGATGCGATATTTACAGTGTCACCGATAACCGAATAGTCGAACCGCCGCTGTGAACCCATATTGCCGACACAGGCTTCACCGGTACTAAGCCCGATCCCGATCGAAATCGGCCCAACGGAGCCTGAGTTAACTGTCGGAGTGTCAGCCCGCTGCTGATTAAACCGCTGCATGGAAACGCGCATCTGCAAAGCCGTCCGGCAGGCCTTGAGGCGATGATCGGGCACGTCGACCGGCGCATTCCAAAACGCCATGACGGAATCGCCGATATACTTGTCGATTGTGCCCTGCCCGGCGATCACGTCATCACTCAGGCGCCCGAGCAGGTCATTAAGAAATTTAACCAATGCGACCGGAGACAGCTTCTCGCTGAGCGGCGTGAAATTGCGGATATCGG
>CAXMRP010000182.1:0-17035 GCA_964196155.1 uncultured Polyangiaceae bacterium | reverse complement strand
ACCTTCAGGCCGCCATCAACCGATTCATTCGCCAATACAATGCCGACAGCCCCACACCATTCATCTGGAAAGCCGATCCCGATGATATCATCGCCGCACGAAACCGAGGGTTCCAAACGTTGGAATCAATCCACTAGGTGCCAAAAGGCGACATTGCAGCGCGCACTGACAACTGAGTTATTCGGCGGCGACAGGGATGCCCTCGGAGGTAGGGAGCCGAGGCGGCAAGGTTGCAACTGCCAGCAGTATAACGCCAGCCGCGCAGGCGAGAATAACGAACAATGTATCGAAGCCCCATCTGTCATAGACGAAGGCAATCATTGGCAAAGATGCGGCCAGAACTGTGAAGCTCACAACATAGCGGACGCCATAGATGCGCGCTCGGGAAACGCTATTCGCCATTTTTCCAATCATGAAATCGTTGATCGGGATTTGACCGAACGCGCCAAGCATGAAACCGAGTGCCACGGCAAGAGCGGCGCCGTCTGTCAGCCCTGGCATTAGCGAGAAGAACAATATTTGGATCACAGCCATGATCATAAAGACTCTGCGTGGGCCGTATCGGTCGAGCATGTTGCCAACGACCAGTTGCGCAATTGAAGCAATCGCAAAGACCGCAAAGGCAAGCGCGCCGATCACTGTCGCAACATCGTCTCCACCGGGTGTTGAGAGACCGTTGACCCAGGCGGACAGGCTCTCAGCGAGGCCTTGCATGCGTTCATCAAACATCTTTGGTAACGCAAACGTCGTCGATTGAAAGATGATTGACGAGACTGCCGTTGTCAGAAATACGATAGCTGAAACACGTATCAGCAACGTCCGGTGCGACGCACTCATCGCCGGTTCTTTTGCTATCGCCGAAGCCTTCGATGATGTGTGCTCTGCCCGAATGTCCTCCCAGCGAAATATCAGATAGATCAATCCAATCGCTATGGCGAATACACCGGGTAGGAAGAATGCCATGCGCCATCCGCCATGATCTATCATGTAGCCGGTGATCAGCGCTGCGCTGGCAACGCCAAGATTTCCCCAGACCCCATTCGTGGCAATACGCATGCCGGTATCCCGCCACTTCATGGTTACAATCGCCAGGCCGACCGGATGGTAGATTGCAGCGAACATTCCGATCAGGAACAGTCCGACACCGACCTGCCTGGGCGATGTGGCAAAGCTGGTGAGGATTGAAGCAAGGCCGACGCCGGCGAAAAAGACGCTCATCATTCCATCACGGCTCCATTTGTCAGCAAGCCATCCTGCAGGCAAAGCAAACACTCCGAAGGCAAAGAAGCCGGGGGTAGCGTAAGCCAGTAACTCCGCATATCCGATGCCCCACTCCCGGTGCAGCGCCAGTGCAGCGACGGTCGCGAAAACCAGCATGAACAGATGATCCATGAAGTGGCCAATATTGAGCAGCAGAAAATACAATCGATCTCGGGTCATTGGAATCCTCGTTCCGCTTGCCAAATGCGCGACAGACGGCTTCCGGCAACGCGTATTGAGCTTGTCGATTGCAATCCAGGTTTGGCATCGCCAACGAATGTGGCCTTTGGTCCGAATTTCCATTCCGGGCACCAGCAGATCGTTTATCTTTGACGGCCGGCTTGTGGATACCATTTTCGGATGTGGTTAGATTTTCTTCAGGTCGTTGTCCAAGCACTCCACAATTTCCACTCGCGCGGGATTGCGAAGAATTGTTGCGTATTTGTACTTAAAAACGCCGCTTGATAATTCAACAATCTGTTTGGCGACCCAGTTAGCATCCAACATTGTCTCAGTATCTTCAATTGTTCCTTCCCAAAATGGCGTTCTGATACCGGATGGCGCGACGACAAGTACCTTGCCGATTCCAGGATCCCGAACAAGCGCCGCCCCGAACATTCCCAGCCCGGATTTGGTGGCGCAGTATGCCGGTTCCAATTCCCGGGGCGTATATTGCGAACTTGATGTTATGAACACCACCTTTAGCGGTGACGTCGATTTCGTTTTTAGCCGCTGTGTCAACATCATAGGTGCCAACAGGCCTACATTCACCATTGTTTGAAGGTCATCGTCGCTTAGGCTATCGATATGCCCCCTTTGGAGGTAACCAGCTGCATAGATCAGAGTATTTACGTTTGGAAAATCGCTTAGAACGCGATCTGTATCGGAGCCTAAATGCGCCGAGATACCCGTTATGGAGAATTTCTGAAAATACGCCCCTTGCAGATTTCGGTCTTTGCGCCCGGTAACACAAACATTGTGCCCATCCGAGATATAATGCGCCGCAAGTTCTTTGCCTACACCAGACGTGCCACCTACTATTAGGATGTTCTTTTTCACGCCCACACTCCTTGGAATTGAACCTGTTCGCTTCGCAAAATAGGCGACGCTCCACGCCACGTCTTTTACTAAAAGATGGTGCGATAACTCCATGCCAGTTGATCTGATGAACGAAAATCAGTCGCTCATCCAAATTGAAGTCTTGGTCGAAATGGGCTCGGAGATGCCACTCGCAGGCCAAAAAAAGACCCGCCACGCGGCGGGCCTCGATATTAAAACAAACCGGATCGTCACATTTTGATGCGGCCTTCGACAGTCGGCGCGACATCGCCCATCTTGCGCACATAGACCATCACATCATTGGCCATCAGCTTGGCGTCCAGCACCCCGAACACCCGCTTGGCACCGGCCAACATGCCATACCCGTCGCCACCACGGGCCATGAAGTCATTGGTCGCGATCGTATAGGTCTGGCTCGTGTCCAGCGCCGCGCCTCCGACCATCACGCTCTTCACCCGGCTTCCCGCCGGCCCGGACAGATCGACATCGACTTGCAACCCGGAAATCTGCGGGAACCGGCCCGATGAATCCTCCACCTTGCTGAAACCGTTTTCCAGCGCGGCCAGAACGTCAGCGCCGGAGACTTCCAGCTTCAGCGTCTTGTTGCCGAACGGCAATTCGGTGAGCACCGTGCGGTGGGTGATTTCGCTGCCCGCCGGATACTCGGTATTGCCGCGAATGCCGCCGCCATTGGTCAGGCCGATATCGGCGCCTACTGCTTCGCGCATGGCATCGGCGATCATGTTGCCGATGGCTGTTTCCTGCGAGCGGACCGACGCCTTGCGACTGTCCAGCGGTGTCGTCGATTTGCCGATCACCACATCCAGCTCCGAGGACAGTTCCGCCTCAAAGTTGGTCAGTGCCGCGGCAACCTCCGGATCGGCTTCCACGCCGGCCGTATCGATCAGCCGAAAATTCGGCCACCAGCGCACCCGCCGGCCCCGGTCGCCCTCGGTGACATCGATGGCCACATCGACGGCAGTGACGAATTCGGCTTCTTCCTTGGATTCCACCATCGCCGTCCGCCCATCGAAAAACAGCATCAGGTCATGATCATCACCGGTCAGGATGATATCGAAGGCATGGCTGTCAAACAGCGCCCGGTCCTGGCTGCGGTTGCCGTGGACAATGGCAACCACCAGATCGGCGCCGGCTTCGCGAAGCGCCTTGGCCTGGGCGATTCCGGTATCAATTGTCGAAGAAATCTTCAGGCTGCCCGGGTTGGACTTCACTGCCGAATCTTCTGCCGTCAGCCCGACGATACCCACCTTGGCGGGACCAAATTCCCGGATCACCGCGTCCTCGATGCCGGCAAGCGCCGCCCCGGAACCATCGCGCAAATTTGCAGCAAGGATCGGGAAATTCGCTTCGCCCATGCGGGCCCGAAACACGTCTTCGCCAAAATCAAACTCATGATTGCCCGGCACAAAATAGTCCGGCGGCGCCATGTTCAGCAGCGATATGATGCGCGCGCCCTGATCGAAGCCCGAAAGCAGCGACGGCGAAATCGTGTCGCCGGCATGGGCGTAGATCAGATTGCCGCCCTTGGCCCGCTCCGCCTTGACCACCGCCGCCAACCGTCCAAACCCGCCCCGTTGTTTGTCGCCGGACATCTTGTAGATGTCGTTGACCAGAAGGAACGTGACATTCACGGTTTCGGCCATCGCGCCGCTGCTCAGGCCTCCGGCAAAAAGTCCGCCCGCCACGATGGCGCCAACGGTTCGTTTCAATATTGAGTGCAACATTTTTGGCATGCTCACTGTTGGTGACCGCGCGGGCGAACAGACATCCGCCCGCCGGTACACGGACGCGCTGCGTCAACACTAGCGCAACAAGGCGCCGGCCAAAACCACAGAATCGCTCATCGATCGCTCATCGCCAATCGCCCGGCCCGGGTCGTGGAGCTTCGTACAAGGCACTTGAATTTGTTGCGAATGGTTCTTAATATCATTTGCAACACGGGAATGCGTATCAATGACTGAACTGGCACTCCGGTCCGGACGATCGATTTTGGCGTTCTGGGCGACACGAATGGCGCCAAATGGCCGGAAACTGGTCTTTCTGGCGTTGATCGCGCTGCTGTTGTCGATGTCAGACGGCATGACAGAGGTCGTCACCAGGGCCATGTCCGATGCCTATTTGCAGGTCACGGTATTTGTCGCCGCGACCCTGGTCCTGTTTTATACCGCCGAACGGCTTTGGAAGGTTGATCTGGGCGAAGTGATGGCCCGCAATGTCGGCTGGCAGCCGGCGATTGCCGCGATCATGGGCGCACTGCCCGGCTGTGGTGGCGCCATCGTCATCGTCACCCAGTATACCCGTGGCTATGCCTCGTTCGGCGCGCTGATCTCGGTTCTGGTCGCAACCATGGGCGATGCCGCCTTCCTGCTGATCGCCCGCGATCCGGCCATCGCCCTGCTGATTTTCAGCATCTCGCTGAGCGCCGGCACGCTGACCGGCATGATCGTCGATCGCATCCACGGTATCGATTTCATGCGTCAGTCGACCGATGTCGACATGTCCGCGTTTGCCGACATGCCGCAGCCATGGCTGCCCAGATGGGCCAACCTCGCCTGGTTTATCTGGCTTATGCCGGGAATTTTGATGGGCGCGCTGATCGCCGTGCAATACAATGTCGACGCCGTGGTCGGGATCGACGGCTTTGCACGCTGGTTCGGATTTGCCGGGGCGCTGTTTGCGATATTCCTGTGGGCTGTCGCCACCCAGGGCAATTCCCATATCCTGTGCCCGATCGATACCAAGGCTATCGGCAAGCGCGTTATTCTGGATACCAATTTCGTCACCGCATGGGTGGTCGGTGCGTTTCTGGTCTATGAGATCGCCGTCTACATGTTCGGCGCCGATGTCGGGTCGCTGTTTCAGGGTTGGGCGCCCATACTGCCGGCGGTCGGCCTGCTGGTCGGGTTCATCCCCGGTTGCGGCCCGCAGATCGTTGTCACCTCGCTTTATCTTGCCGGCGCAATCCCGCTCTCGGCCCAGTTGGCCAATGCCATCTCCAACGATGGCGATGCGCTGTTCCCAGCGCTGGCGCTGGCGCCGAAGGCGGCAATCTGGGCAACCGCCTATTCGGCAATTCCCGCACTTATGATCGGCTATGGCTGGTTCTTCCTGTTTGAATAGCTGCAGCGCTTCGCACCCGGCGAATTGCCTTTACCGCGCTTTACCTCTCCTGATACGGCGCTACCCTGTAACCGAGGGAGAAGGGTGTGCAGGACAAACCCAAATCGCCGGCAACCGATACGGAGCCGTCAGACAAACCGGGCGGGGCGTTTCGCGCCGGCGATCGTCCATCGGACAACCAGGCCCGGGTCGGCGTGCTGCTGGTAAATCTGGGCACCCCCGACGGCACGGATTTCTGGTCCATGCGCCGCTATCTGCAAGAGTTCCTCACCGACAGACGGGTCATTGAATGGTCCCGCCTGTTCTGGTACCCGCTTTTGTACGGCATCATCTTGAACACCCGGCCGGGGCGAAAGGGCAAGGATTATGCCACCATCTGGAATAACGACCGTGATGAATCGTTCCTGCGCACCTACACCCGCTCCCAGGCCGAAAAACTGGCCAGCGCCTTGTCTGGCCAGCCGCAAATCACCGCCGACTGGGCCATGCGTTACGGCACACCTTCGATTTCGGACAAGCTAGGTAGTCTGACTTCGCAAGGCTGCGAGCGCATATTGCTGTTTCCGCTCTATCCCCAATATGCCGCTTCCACCACGGCAACGGTCAACGACAAGGCCTTTGCCGCGCTGATGAAAATGCGCTGGCAGCCAGCCTTGCGCACTGTGCCGCCGTATCACGATCATCCGGCCTATATCGATGCATTGGCGACAAGCATCAAAACCCATCTGGCCAGCCTCGATTTTGAGCCGGATATCCTCCTCGCTTCGTTCCACGGCATCCCGCAATCCTATGCCGACAAGGGCGACCCCTATCCGGGCCACTGCCACGAAACCGCCCGCCTGCTGCGCGATCATCTCGGCTGGTCCGCTGAGCGGCTGCAAATCACCTTCCAGTCGCGCTTCGGGCCGGAAGAATGGCTGCAACCCTACACCGACAAGACCGTGGAAAAGCTGGCGCGGCAAGGCACCCGGCGCCTGGCCATCATCAATCCCGGCTTTGTCTCCGATTGCCTGGAGACCCTTGAGGAAATCGCCGTCGAGGCCGCCGAAATATTCCACCAGCATGGCGGCGAGAACTTCACCCATATCCCTTGCCTGAATGATAGCGATGCCGGCATGTCGGTGATTGAGGCGGTCGTCCAACGCGAATTGCAGGGTTGGGAATAATATCCTCGAAAAGCAGCCGATAGTGTGGCGTTAACCAATCTGAAACGTTGGAACATTGCCCGAAATTTTAATCATCATGGCGTAACGCTCGTTGCGAAATCCGGCTTTCGTCCCCATCTCAGGGACACGTCGGTCGCAATTGGAGAATAGATTATGCTTGGTTTGGATATCGCAGTCATTGTCCTGCTGGTCTTGATCGTTCTGGTCCTGTTAGCCGGCGTCAAGATTGTCACACAGGGGTACAATTACACGATTGAACGGTTTGGCCGGTACACCAAGACCCTGACCCCCGGACTGAATATCATCGTGCCTTTTGTTGATCGCATTGGCTCCAAATTGAACATGATGGAAAAGGTGCTGGACGTGCCCCATCAGGAGGTCATCACCCGCGATAACGCGACGATTACGGCAAACGGTGTCACCTTCTATCAGGTGATCGATGCCGCTCGCGCCGCTTACGAGGTCAACGATCTCGAAAACGCCATTTTGAACCTCACCATGACCAATATCCGGACGGTCATGGGGTCGATGGATCTCGATTCGCTTCTGTCCAACCGGGACGAGATCAACGAACGGCTGTTGAAGGTTGTCGACGCCGCCGCCTCACCCTGGGGCGTCAAGATTACCCGAATCGAAATCAAGGATATCGATCCGCCGCGCGATCTGATCGATGCCATGGGCCGCCAGATGAAGGCGGAGCGCGAAAAGCGCGCCTCGATCCTGGAAGCCCAGGGCTCGCGTGAATCGGCGATTCTGATCGCCGAAGGCGAAAAACAATCCCAGATACTTCAGGCCGAAGGTCGCCGCGAGGCTGCATTCCGTGACGCCGAGGCCCGTGAGCGCGAGGCCGAGGCCGAGGCCAGGGCCACCACATCGATGTCCGATGCCATCGGCGCCGGCGATGTTCAGGCCATCAACTATTTTATCGCCCAGGATTATGTTCAGGCGCTGAAAGCCTTTGCCACCTCGCCAAACCAGAAAACCTTCCTGATGCCGGTCGAGGCCGCCGGAGTCATCGGCGCGCTTGGCGGCATTACCGAGATCGCCCGCGAAGCGTTCAGCAACAGTGGCGATGCAGGTCCGCGCCGGCGCGCTGGCCGGGTACCGGTAACCGGGCCGGCTGGTGATGGAGACGCGGCATGATCATGGGCCTGATTGAAGCCCTTGGCGGCTGGACCTGGTGGCTGATCGGCATGATTTTGCTCGCCGTCGAGGTTGTCGTCCCCGGTTTCTTTTTCCTGTGGTTCGGCATTGCCGCGATTCTGATCGGTGTTGGTTCGCTGCTGGTCGAATGGCCATGGCAGGTCCAGATCGCCGGCTTTGCCATCCTGTCGCTAGCCGCCGCGATTCTCGGCCGCAAGTTCATGGGCTACAAGGATACGCCATCAGACGATCCCAACCTCAATCTGCGCGCCTCGCGGCTTCACGGACGGACTTTCATACTGACCGACGCCATTGAACAGGGCGCAGGCCGCGTCAAGGTCGACGATTCCGTGTGGCGGGTTACCGGCCCGGACACGCCAGCCGGCGCGACGGTGCGGGTGACGGGCGCAGATGGCGCAACGCTGCTGGTCGAGGCCGAATAGCGAAATTTTCGTCAGCGCTCAGGCAGCACCCAGCCGCAACAGGTCGTGAAGGTGGACAAGACCGACCGGCCGGCGGTCCTCGACAACAATCAGTGCGGTGATCGCCGCGCTGTTCAGAACTTCAAGCGCAGCCGCCGCCAGCATATCCGCCCCGATCGTGCGCGGATTGGTGCTCATCACATCATCGACAGTGTGGCCATTGGCTGTGCCGGCCATCAGCCGCCGCAGATCGCCATCGGTCACAATGCCGGCAAGCTGCCCGGCCGGCCCGACAACCAGAACGCAACCAAACCCCTTGTCCGTAATCACAGCGACAGCATCGGATATCGGTGTGCCGCTATTCACCACCGGCAGCGCTTCGCCTGAATGCATGATGTCGCCAACATGGGTCAGGCTTGCGCCCAGCGTACCACCGGGATGGAAGGTGTGAAAATCACCGGCGGTAAACCCGCGCGCTTCCAGAAGCGCAATCGCCAGCGCATCCCCGAGCACCAGTTGCACCAGCGCCGAAGTTGTCGGCGCCAACCCGTGCGGGCACGCTTCATCGACCGGCGGCAGCAGCAGCGCCACATCGCTCGCACCGGCAAGCGTTGAATCGGCACGGCCCGTCATCGCCACCAGCGGCACCTTGAAACGCCGCGAATAGGCGACCAGATTGCGCAACTCCGCCGTCTCGCCGGAATAAGACAGCGCTAAAATGACATCGTCCGGCGTCACCATGCCCAGATCGCGGTGGCTGGCTTCGGCCGGATGGACAAAGAATGCCGGCGTGCCGGTGGACGCAAGGGTCGCGGCAATCTTGACCCCGACATGGCCGCTCTTGCCCATGCCGGAGACGATCACCCGGCCCGATGCCTGACGGATCAACGCAATCGCTGCCTCAAAGGCCACGCCCAACGGCCCGGCAAGCGCCAGGCGAACTGCTTCCACACCTGATAATTCGGTTGCCAGTGTGCGCTGTGCCGAGACAATTGCCGGGGCAGTATCGGCAGGCATGGTCATTTTCGCTTCAGACATGACACACAGTCCACGCTCGTCATCAACATCTCGGTCCGGCACCTACCACAGGTGCAATCGGCATAGCGAGGGCCTCGATACCGACTACCCAATACGCCTGCCGGAAAGTCGCTGTTAACCATACTGGTTTACCGGTTGTGAACGGAAAGGCCGCGGCAAGCGGTGGGTCAGGGATTCCGATGCCGAAACTCGAACTTCACCTTATTGCCAGCCTGTCGGCCATCGCGTTGATGTCCGCCGCGATGCCCGTCCGGGCGCAAGACGCCGAGGTCGACTTTCTGCTGCGCGGCTCTGGCGATCCGGTTGTTGTCACCACCTTTTCCGACGACCTGTCCCTGTCGGACCAACCCGATAGTGGCGCCGGGGCCGAATTCATCCGAGGCGCTGGCGACGATTTCCGCACAACAGGCCCGGTCGAAGACAATACCCTGATTATACCACCGCCGCTGGCGTTGCCGCCCGACCCTGCGCCCAATGCCACCCCGATCACTGAGGCCAATGCCCAACCTGGACCGGCCATGGCTGGACCAACCGCCGATCAACCAATTGGACCCGCCATGCGCGGGCCGGAGGTTGCCGAAACGATAAACGAAGAGATCAACGCTCGCGCTGATGGAGGCGAGCCGGAGGACAATCCCTTTGCTGCACCGGGCATCGCTCTTGGCACCTTCATCGTCCGCCCGACGCTCGATGTCGGCGTCGTGGCGACCAGCAATGTCGATGGCGGCCCGGCCGGTCCTGAAGCAGTGGGCGCACTGGTTGATGTAAATATCGAAGCGATATCGGAAAGCGAAACCCATCTGGTCCGGTTTGAAATTCGAGGCGCCGCCGCCCTATACGGTGACGACCAGTATGATGAGAAGGGCGTCGACGCGCGCTTTCTTGCCCGTTTTGAACTGGCTTCCCAAACCACCATTGAGACGACCGCCGGGTACAATCTTGATCAGACCAGTTACACCGATCCCGATACGCCGGATGATGCGACCCAGCGCCCTGATGTCCACACCCTTTCGGCAGGCGGACGCATTTCCCGAACCGGCGGCATTGTTACCGCATCGCTGGCCGGCTCGGTGGCCCGTGTTATCAACGAAGATGTAACATTGGCGGGCGGTGGCAGCGCCAATCTCAGCGAGCGCGACAGTACCGAATATGCGGTTGAAACGCGCCTGTCTGTCGTTCCATCGCCCTCATTTGCGCCCTTTGTCGCCGTGTCAGCGGGCCGTGTGGACTACGATCAAAGGATCGATTCAAACGGTATCCAGCGGGCGCGTTCTTTCAGCGCTGCCCGTGCCGGCATCGCCCTCGACCGTGGCCCAAAACTGTCCGGCGAGTTTTCGCTCGGATATCAACGAGACGATTTCGACGATCCCGCCCTCGCCTCGATCAATTCTGTTGTAGTCGCCGCCGATCTGTTGTGGTCACCGGTTCGCCTCACCGAGGTCCGGATCGGAGCGACCTCACTAACCGATGGCTCGTTCCAGCCCGGCGTTTCAGGATCGCGCAATCATGCAATCACCGCATCGGTCAGCCGTCAGTTCCGCGACCGGCTTCGCGCAACCGCCGGCGGTGTCTATGAACGCGAAGACTTTGTCGGCCTGATGCGCACCGATAACACCATCACCGGTTACGCCGAACTGGTCTATGACATGAGCCGGTACGCCGCCATTGTTGGCCGCTATGTCTTTGTCGATGTTGACAGCGATGCTACCTCGGTCAGCGGGACCGAACACCGGCTTTCCATGCGGCTGCGCATGAAGCGCTGAGCCCTATTCGGCGGCGTCTCGCCGCAGTAGCCCTACCCCGGAAATGATCTTGTTCAATTCGGTACGGAAATCGGCGGCAATATCAGGCCGCGCCAGCGCATGGGCGACATTGGCGGCAAGAAATCCCGCCTTGGACCCGCAATCGAAGGTCCGGCCATGGAACCGGACCCCGGAAAACCGCTGAGTTTGCGAAAGACGGATCATCGCATCGGTCAGCTGGATTTCATTGCCGGCGCCCTGTCCCTGATTGGCCAGCACGTCGAAAATCTCCGGTTGCAAAATATAGCGTCCGGAAATGTAGAGATTGGATGGCGCGTCCGCCGGCTTTGGTTTTTCCACCATCTCGGTGATTTCAAACCCGGTTTCGTCTTCAGAACCAATCCCGACAATGCCGTAATTGTGCACCTGGTCGGCAGCCACTTCCTCCACCGCCATGACGTTGCCGCCATGCAAATCATACGCCGCCATCATCTGGCTTAGGCAACCCTTTTCCGCCTGCATCACCATGTCCGGCAACAGTACTGCAAACGGTTCACGGCCAACGATATCGCGCGCGCACCACACCGCGTGACCCAGACCCAGCGGCGCCTGCTGGCGGGTAAAGCTGGTCGCGCCCGGTTCCGGCAACCCGGCCTTCAGTTCGGCCAGCGCATCGTCCTTGCCGCGCTCGGCAAGCGTATCTTCCAGCTCGACCTGGATATCGAAATGATCCTCGATGACCGACTTGTTGCGGCCGGTGACGAAGACGAAATGTTCAATCCCGGCGGCGCGCGCCTCATCCACTACATACTGGATCACCGGCCGATCAACGATCGTCAGCATTTCCTTCGGCATGGCCTTGGTGGCCGGCAAAAACCGGGTGCCAAGCCCGGCAACAGGAAAGACAGCCTTGCGGATGCGATTAACCACCACTTTTCCTTTCGGTACGACGAACCGCCCCCGGGGCGTATCTATTACAACGGTATTTAATACGGTGTTTAAGAAAATTCACTTTTCACAGCGAGGCGCAACGTGAGCGTTCTGGTAACCGGCGGGGCCGGCTATATCGGCAGTCATATGGTCTGGGAGCTGTTGGACCACGGCGAACAGGTGGTCGTGCTCGACAATCTGTCCACCGGCCATGAAGAAGCGATCGCTCCCGGTGCGGAGCGGTTTATCGGCGATATCGGCGATCCTGTGCTTTTGGATCGCATCTTCGCCACGCGCGATATTGATACCGTCATTCATTTTGCCGGTTCCGTCGTTGTCCCTGAATCAGTTGCCGATCCGCTGGGTTATTATCTCAACAATACGACCAAATCACGCGAATTGCTCGCCGCTGCCATCGCCGCCGGCATTCCCCGTTTTATTTTTTCATCCACCGCCGCGGTCTATGGCACACCGCAGAATATTCCGGTCGCAGAGACAGCAACCCTTGATCCCCTGTCCCCCTACGGCGCTTCAAAAATGATGACCGAGCGCATGCTCGCCGATGCGGCGCAAGCCTACGGGATTTCCTTTGCGGTCCTGCGTTATTTCAACGTTGCCGGCGCCGACCCGGCTTGCCGCACCGGCCAGTCGACCCGGGGCGCCACCCATCTCATCAAGGTCGCCATCGAGGCGGCAATCGGCAAACGCGACCATGTCGCCGTATTCGGCACCGATTATGATACGCCCGACGGCACCGGTATCCGTGACTATATCCATGTCAGCGATCTTGCCCGAGCCCATTTTGCCGCCCTTAATCATCTGCGGTCCGGGGGCCAGAACCTGACCCTGAACTGCGGCTATGGCCGCGGCCATTCGGTTCTGGAAGTGCTGGATTGTGTCCAGCGGATATCCGGCACACTTCTTGATATCCGCGCCCGCGATCGCCGCCCCGGCGATATTCCGGCCATGGTGGCGCAAGCCCGATCGATCCGCGAAATCCTGGCCTGGACGCCACGTTTTGACGATCTGGATCAGATCGTCACCCATGCCCTGGCCTGGGAAAACCGCGCAATCGCCGCCCGCCGCTCAGCCTGAAAACCGGCATGCAACGCCCCTATTCGGGCATGTATCAAGCGCTTTTGCCGCACTATCGGCAAATTTTCGTGGAATTTGGCACGCCCAAGCCCATATTATGGTTTGGCAAACTGATTCGCAGGCAGGGATTTCCCAATGGCCCGATGGCTTTATCCCCGACAGTTGTATCGTTGCGTTCTGGTATTTTTGATGATGGCGACAACCGGCCCGGCCTTTGCCGATGCCGGATTTGACCGCTGGGTGCGGGAATTCTGGCCCGCCGCCCGCTCCGCCGGCGTGTCTTCGGCAACCTATAACGCCGCATTCCGCGGGCTGACCCCCGATCCCGAAGTGCTGGAAAAGGCCCGTTATCAGCCCGAATTCGTCAAGCCGCTCTGGGCCTATGTGGCCAAGGCGGTATCCGAAAAACGGCTGAAGAACGGCAAGGACATGCTGCGCCGCCACGCACGGCTTCTGGATGCGCTGGAGCGCACCTATGGCGTCGACCGGCACATTCTGGTCGCCATCTGGGGCATGGAATCTTCCTACGGCCAGGTGCTGGACGATCCCAAAATCGTCCGCAATGTCATCCGCTCACTGGCGACACTGGCCTATGCCGACCGGCGGCGGCGCAAGTTTGGCCGCCAGCAGCTGATCGCCGCCCTGAAAATCGTGCAACGCGGTGATATCCCGCTTAATCGCATGACCGGATCGTGGGCTGGCGCCATGGGCCACACCCAGTTCATTCCCACAACCTATAACGGCTACGCGGTCGATTTTGACGGCGACGGCCGGCGCGATATCTGGACGACGCCAACCGATGCGCTGGCTTCGGCCGCCAACTATCTGAAAAAATCCGGGTGGCGCACGGGCAAAACCTGGGGCTATGAAATTGCCGTTCGGCCAGGTTTCAAGTACCGGCTGGCCGACGAGACTACCAAGCGAACGGTGGCCCAGTGGCGCAAGCTTGGGGTTGTGCGCGCCAATGGTCGGCCCTTTCCAAGGCCCGGTGATCAGGCGATCCTGATTTTGCCCGCCGGTGCCAACGGGCCTGGGTTCCTGATGCTGCGCAATCATTTCGTCATCAAGCGCTACAATAATGCCACCGCCTATGCGATCGCCATCGGCCATTTGGCCGACCGGCTGCGCGGCGGCAAGGCATTCAGAGCGCCGTGGCCGCAAAACGAACGGGCATTGCAGAATACCGAATTTCGCGAAATCCAGTCCCATCTGGCTCGGGCCGGCCACTATGGCGGCAAGATCGACGGCAAGATTGGCCCCATGTCCAAGGCCGCCATTCGCGCCTATCAGGCCCGGCGCGGGCTGGAACAGGACGGATTTGCCGGATTTGATTTGCTGTTGCGCCTGCGCAGGCGTTAGAATTCGCCAAATCCCGTGTTTGGGAAATAAACCCGGTTGGGGCATCAACCGGAATGAGCGCGCAAAACCGGGCTCAAACAGACCAATACCAGGATCGAACGGCTGACCCATGCGTTTGTGTTGCGTACTTGTGGCAATGGTCTTCCTGCTGCGACCGGATGGTGCCGCAATGGTTGCCGCGGCCGAGCGGGCGGTGCCCTTCGTGCTGGCGCAGGCAGAAAAACCGGTGAAAAATCCCGGCCTGTTCAAGTTTCTGTTTGGCGGCCAGCGTAAGGAGCGCAAAGCCAAACCGGCGAAAAAAAGCAAAGCCGAACCGCGCAAAACCACCAGGAAAAAGGCGACCCGGAAAAAATCTACCCGCAAGAAAAAGCGAACGGTCCGGCGGCGGACCGGCAAATCAAAAGCGAAAATCATCATCGCGCCCCGGAAAACCTATGACGGCCCGGTGTCCAATGTTCTGGTCATCGGCGATTTCATGGCACAGGCGATGGCCGGCGGTCTGGTCGCCGCATTCAAGGAAAATCCCGAAATCCAGATCGTCAACGCCTCCGAGGGCGCATCCGGTCTGGTGCGCGACGATTATTTCAACTGGGTCCGGATCCTGCCCGAACTGGTCACGAAATTTAAGCCGGCGGTGATCGTCATCATGGTCGGCGCCAACGACCGCCAGCCCTTCCGCGCCGGATCAGGCCGCATCCAGACCGACACCGATGCGTGGCGCGCCGCCTACGCAGCCCGGGTCCGTGAACTAACCAACGCGGTCGCCATCGCCAAGATACCGACATATTGGGCTGGCCTTGTGCCGGTTTCCAAGGCCAGCCTGTCGCGGGATTATTCCGAGTTCAACACGACCTACCGGGAAGCCGCGACAAGCGCTGGAATTCCTTTCGTCGATCTGTGGGGCGGATTTGCAGACGATCAGGGAAAGTTTGTCGCGCGCGGACCCGATATCAATGGCCAGAACCGCCGCCTGCGCATCAACGACGGGCTGAATTTTACCAGCGCCGGAAAACGCAAGCTGGCGTTTTTTCTGGAACAGGGCATCAAGCAGATCATCCGCGATGGAACGGTCCCGCAATTTGCCATCGCCACCGAAGGCACCCCGATCGACCGTCAGCGCATCAGTCCGATGATTGCGCTCGATACGTTATCCGCTCCGGACGGCACACAATTGTCGACCTATCCGGTCCCGGAGCCAGAGCCGGAAATAAATATTGACCCGGTCGCTACAACGATGGTCGATCAGGCCGGACCGGACACCACGGCGCTCGCAAGTGCGGCGGTTGAGCCGGACAAACCGGCTGCAAGCGAAATGAAGATCGAAGCAAAAATAGCCGCGCCGGCAAACGTCGTCATCATACGGAAACCGCCACCTGCCGGCCGGATTGACAATTACACATGGCCGCGCCCGCAAATCCCGCTGGTTGGTGAAACGCCTGACGCGCCGAAATCAGCGGCCCTGGATGCCAAAAAGGGCAGTGCACCGACGATTTCCGCCGTGAATACGCCAGCCAGTACGACCGGAATCCAGTTTTAGCTAACGCGGCCCCTAACTCGGAAGTGTCGTCGCGCCCATCAGGAATTCATCGACCGCCCGCGCCGCCTGCCGACCTTCGCGGATCGCCCACACCACCAGCGATTGCCCGCGCCGCATGTCGCCGGCGGCAAACACCGTGTCGAGCGATGTCGCATAGCTGTTCGTGTCGGCAGCCACATTGCCCCGCCCGTCCTTGGCGAGCTCCAGCCCGTCAATCATGCCCTCGTGGATCGGATGCACGAAACCCATCGCCAGCAGCACCAGATCGGCCTTCAGTTCAAATTCGGAACCCTCGACCGGCTGAAATTTTTCATCGACCCGCACGCAATGGAGCCGGGTCACCGTGCCATCACGGCCGGTGAATTTTTGTGTCATTACTGCAAATTCCCGCACCGCCCCTTCCTCGTGGCTGGACGAAGTGCGCAGTTTCATTGGCCAATCCGGCCAGATCATCGGCGTGTCGGGATGCACCGGCGGCTGCACCATGATTTCAAGCTGGGTCACCGACAGCGCCCCCTGGCGCACCGACGTGCCAATGCAGTCCGATCCCGTATCGCCACCGCCGATCACCACCACATGCTTGCCACCGGCCAGGATCGGCGTCACGTCCGGCTGCGGCTCATTGCCGACCCGGCGATTTTGTTGCGGCAAAAAATCCATGGCGAAGTGAATGCCGTCCAGATCCCGGCCCTCGATCGGCAGATCGCGCCCGGCCTCCGCGCCACCGGTCAGCACCACCGCATTATGGCCCGCGACAATCTCATCCACCGGCATGTCCACGCCGATATTGGCGCCATAATGAAAGGTCACGCCTTCGGCCTCCATCTGGCTGACCCGCCGGTCGATCAGATGCTTTTCCATTTTGAAATCAGGGATACCGTAACGAAGAAGCCCGCCGGCCTTGGCGTGTTTTTCATAAAGATGCACGTCGTGGCCCGCCCGCGCCAATTGCTGGGCACAGGCCATGCCGGACGGTCCGGCACCGATCACCGCGATCATCTTGCCGGTCTTGTCGCCCGCCAGTTGCGGTCCGATCCAGCCTTCTTTCCAGGCCCGGTCGACAATGGCGCATTCGATGGTCTTGATGGTCACCGGATTGTCGGTGATGTTGAGCGTGCAGGCCTCCTCACAAGGCGCCGGACA
>CAXMRP010000181.1:0-4075 GCA_964196155.1 uncultured Polyangiaceae bacterium | reverse complement strand
CTTCCGCAAGGTCCGCGGCGTCATCGCCCGGTCCTGCGGTATCGGCACCTTCATCGGCATCCTGCCGGCCGAGGGCGGCACGGTGGCGGCAATGATCGCCTATAACGAAGCCAAGCGCTGGTCCAAGGAAAGCGATAAATTTGGCGAAGGCGCCATTGAAGGTATTGCCGGACCGGAGGCCGCTAACAACGCCGCGACCGGCGGCGCCATGGTGCCGACCCTAGCGCTGGGCATTCCCGGCAGCGCGACAACGGCCGTTATTCTCGGCGCTCTGATGGTCCACGGGCTGCGTCCGGGGCCATATCTTTTCGCCGAACAGCCACAGCTGCTCTATTCCATCTTCATCGCCATGCTGGTCGCAAATGTCATGTTTCTGGGCCTTGGATTGGCCGGCGCCAAAGTATTTGCCCGGGTCACCCTGATACCGCGCACATTCCTGTGGCCGGCGGTATTCTCGCTGGCGGTTGTGGGATCCTATGCCCTGGCCCAGAGCATGCTGGATGTATGGATCATGCTGATTTTCACGGCGCTGGGATTTGTCTTCCGCCGTTACGGTTTCTCGCCGGCTCCCATTATCATGGGACTTATCCTTGGCGAGTTGGTCGAAAATTCCCTCAAACAGTCGTATCTGATTTTTGATCACAACATGCTGTTGTTCTTCGAACGGCCGATTGTGGTGACGTTTTTCGTGTTGACCTTGGCCGGACTTTTTGGACCGGCCATTATTGGAAAGCTGACGAAAAATTTCCGCAAATTTCCCCCGGAAACCCTGAATGAATAGCACCCCCGCAAAGGCCATGCCTGACCGGTGCGTCGAAGCGTGCCGCCCAAAAGGCTGGTGATGTTGGAGACAGTTGAAATGAATGACGCTTCGGTGACGAAATTCACGCCGGATATCGATCCGGAAAAGGGCCGCGATCTGACCGAACATGTTGCCCGGTTCGTGATCGAGACGGACTATGACGACCTGCCGGGCGATGTTGTCGAACTCGGCAAGAAGTCGATATTGGACGGCCTCGGCCTGGCCTTGTCCGGGTCGGTGGCCAAAAGCGGTGCGCTAGTGTGCGACTATCTGCGTTCCCTGGGGCTCAGCGGACCCGCCACGGTGATCGGCAGCGACATGAAGGTGCCGGCGCGTTTTGCCGCCTTCGCCAACGGTGTCGGAATACATGCCGATGACTACGATGATACGCAGCTGGCCGTCGCCAAGGATCGGGTTTACGGTCTGCTGACCCACCCGACGGCGCCAGCCCTGCCGGCCGCGCTCGCCATTGCCGAAATGGACGGGCTTTCAGGCAAGGACATGATGCTCGCCTATCAGCTGGGCGTGGAAGTGGAGTGCAAGATTGCCGAGGCGATTTCTCCGCGGCATTACCAGCACGGATTCCATGCCACGGCGACCTGCGGCACCTTCGCCGCCGCCTGCGCCGTTGCAAAGTTGCGCGGCTTCGATCTTGACCAGACGGTGCGAGCGCTTGCCATTGCCGGCAGCCAATCGGGCGGCCTGCGCGAGAACTTCGGCACAATGACCAAGCCCTTTCATGCCGGCCGATCATCGGAAAGCGGTGTCGTCGCGGCTGAAATTGCGGCGCTGGGCTGGACCGCGGCGGACAAGATCCTGGAAGCGCCGCGCGGCTTCTTTCAGGCGCATGGCGGGGGCTATGACGTCGATGCCATCGAAGGCAAACTCGGCGCACCATGGACGTTCGCAATGCCGGGCGTTTCCATCAAACCGCATCCATCGGGTTCGCTCACCCACCCGGGCATGACCGAAATGCTGAGGCTGATAAAGCAACACGGCATCACCGCAGACCAGATCGAGCAGGTGTCGGTGGGAACAAACCACAACATGCCCAACGCCCTGATCCACCACCGCCCGACCAACGAACTTCAGGCGAAATTCAGCATGGAGTTCTGCATGGCCATTCTGCTGCTGGACGGAAAGGGCGGGCTGCCGGAATTCACCGATGAGGTGGTCAACCGCCCTGACGTCAAGGCGATGATAGAACGGGTTCAGTTCGGCGTTCACCCGGAGGCCGAGGCCGCCGGTTACGATAAAATGACGACGATTATCGACATTACGATGAAGGATGGCCGGACGATTTCAGGGCGCGCCGATTTCGGCAAGGGAAGCCCGGCAGATCCGATGACTTATGACGAGGCTGCCGACAAGTTTCGCGAATGCGCCGCCTTCGCCAAGTGGCCGGAGGCCGATGCGGAAGCGATTGTGGAGCGGGTGCGGACCCTGGAGGCTGTTCCGGCGGCGGGCGAGATTGCCGCGCTGCTTGCCGCGTGAAAAGCGCCGGATAGTTTGCCGCCGGCGCACCACGCCGGCGGCAATTGGACGATGTTTAAAGTTTTGTGACGCCTTTTTCGAAACCGCGGGTTTGAACGCCGCCCTCGCCAAGATCGTCGGGCGTCTTGACGCGGCTTTCCTCAAGCGCATCGTATTTGGGCAGGAAGCCAAGGCCGGGAGCGTCCGGGATCTTCACCATGTCGTTTTCCGGGCCGGGCACGTTTTCAAAGAAATGCTGTCCGACCTGATGCATGCCCCAGTGGAATTCCACGCACCAGCCGTTCATCAGTCCGGCCATTGAATGCATGTTGAAGATCGGCCAGCCGCCGCCATTGGCGATCGGCATATTATAGGTCTGCGCCAAGTGGGCGATCTTTCGCGTTTCCGTGTAACCGCCATTGTAGACGCAATTGGGTTGCAAAATGTCGACAGCCTGATGATCGACCAGTTCTCGCATCCGCCAGCGGTGCCCTTCCATCTGGCCAGCGGCGATCGGGATATTGGTATGTTTCCTGAGGTCGGCCAGCGCCCGCGCGTCGTTCTGGTGCAACGGCTCCTCGAACCACATCAGGTTGCAATCCTCGACGGCACGGCACAGCAGCCGCGCATCGACTGGATTGAACCGGTAATTAGCGTCGATCATCAATTGAATGTCGTCACCGATAGCGTCCCGGACGACGCGAATTCGCCGGGCGTCCTCCTGCCAGCCGCCCGGATCGACGGCGACGACCATCTTCAGCCTTGTATTGCCGTCATCGACAAATTTTTTGGCATATTCGACGAGCTGATCATAATCGAAGAAGGGAAAGCCGAAGGTGATGTAACTGGGCGCCCAGTCGCGATATCCGCCCAATAATTGCGCCACGGTGCGGCCGGTCTTTTTGCCGTGGATATCCCACAAAGCCAAGTCGAGGGCCGACAGCGCATTGGAAATGACGCCGGTATAGGCGCGCGGATTCAGCGACCACCAGACCTTGTGGTGGATGGCTTCCGTGTCACGGGGGTCCATGTCCCGGACGACGTTGAGCAGATCATTTTCCTACGCCGTTACCGCGGCAAACGGCAGGAAGGCACCGGTAATGCCGCACCCCTTGATGCCCTCATCGGTCTCGACTTCGCAAAAGACGAAATGTCGTTCCTCGAGCGGCTTGTCGATCATCGGCAGTCTGACCGAAAAATGATGAACGCTTGCGCGGATATCCTTGATTTTCATGGCTCTCTGTCCCGATTCGTGAGGTACGCGTGCCCGGCATCCGATCTTCCAGCGGGGCTTCGATCAGTGGCCGATGCCGCCCAAAATCCAAAAACCACATCGCCCCCCGTATTATAGCTGAAAAAGGTGCTGTCAGTCTAATGCGAACCAGTCTCGAAAGTGCGCGAGGTCAGGGATCTCAGGCTGCAAGTTGACGCCACTCAGCCATTGTGAATCCCGGAGACAAAATACCCACGGAATCGGTTGGATGATCTGACCGTCGCGGAGCAAAATTCCGCAGTCTGACACCCGAGACGAAGGAGCTGAGGGTGGGGAGATGTATTCTGTGGAACTTTACAGCCGGGTGCGCCGAGCGTGCCATGTCGAAGGGAGGCATTGACACGTTAAGTGTCTGGCCGGGGCGGTCGGGTGTCGCTACCGTCTCGGAATGACCCCGATATCCTTCAAGCGACATCGTTTTTCGCCGACTATCATCCAGCATGCAGTTTGGCTCTATGCCCGGTTCACGCTGTCGTTTCGCGATGTAGAGGAACTGCTGGCAGAGCGGGGCATTGACGTTTCAAACG
>CAXMRP010000180.1:0-7333 GCA_964196155.1 uncultured Polyangiaceae bacterium | reverse complement strand
AAAAAGCGCGAAACATCAAACAGTCGGCTGGCGCCGATGCGGTTTGTGCCCTTTTCGTATTTCTGGACCTGCTGAAAAGTGATTCCCAGCTTTTCGCCCAGCCGTTCCTGGCTCATGCTCAGCATCTTTCGACGCACCCGGACCCGGCTCCCAACATAGGAATCGATCCAGTTCGGCTTCTTCGTCTGACTCGGTGTCGTATTCACAAAAATTGCCTCTGCCCAATATCGTCGGACCGCTTTTTGTTTTTATGCGGTTTCAACTTTTCGGATTGAAAAGCCCGACTTCAACCACAGGACGATGGCCAGAGCACACCAAGGCGTCAATTACTTGTCTAAAGTTCGATTAAAAAACCGGGTAAACGCGGCAAAAACACAGATTAGAAGTAGTAAAAGAAATACAAATCTATTGTAGGTTGCAAATGGTCGACTTGGCAAAGCAACCGGGAGTTGGGAATCCAAGCTGACCCGCTCAAACAGGCCTGCCTGGACGATAATGCGCCCATAGGCATCGGTTAACGCCGAAATACCGGTATTGGCGGCGCGGACCAACGGCAGACCCTGTTCGAGCGCCCGCAACCGCGCGATATGGAAATGCTGGTATGGCCCCGGCGTCCGCCCGAACCAGGCGTCATTTGTCACATTCAGCAAAAATCCCGGTCGCACGTCATCCGATACGATTTCGTTTGCAAATATGATCTCATAGCAAATCAGTGGCGCGAAAGGCGGCGCGGCGGCCAACGTCAGAAGACGCCGGCGGGTGCCATCGGCAAAGGCGCTCTTCCAGTTCGACAATTGCCGCAAACCCATCGATTCCAGTATCGCCTGAAACGGCAGATATTCACCAAACGGGACAAGATGAACCTTGTCGTAGCCGGCCTCCAGGGTGCCATCATCGGCGACAATCATGATGGAATTGAAGATGCGCCGCGGTTCGCCTGGCAAATTCTCCGCGCGGGCGGCGCCGGTCACCAATGTGGCGCCTTCGGGCAGCAATTTGCCAATTTGAGCCAGCGCATCGGGCGCTTCAGCCAGCACAAAGGGCAGTGCCATTTCCGGCCAAACCAGCACGGTGTTGGCGTCGAGTTTTGGCCGGCCGGCCGGTTGGCTGAGTTCCAGATGGGTGCGCACGATGCGGTCGCGATTTTCCGGCCGCCATTTGTCACTTTGGGCAATCGCGGGTTGCACAATCCTGATTTTCGTGTCCGGCTCAAATTCCAGCGGCGCGCCGGATAACCGCACAAATCCGAAAAGCGCCAGCGCGCCAATCATCGCGACAGCGACAATCGGCAACCCGAAACTGCGGCGACCATCATCGGCTGGCGCCAGGACCGCCGGGGCGGCGAATATGATCACCGCCAGCACATTCAGCCCGTTGGAGCCGAACAGGACAACCGACTGCATCATGATCTCGCCGGCGGTCAGCGCCTGGCCGATTTCATTCCAGGGAAAACCGGTGAATAAAATGCCGCGCAGCCATTCCGCCAGTCCGATACCGGCGGCCAGCGCAAATATCCGCTGCCAGCCGTCGCGCCAGAAAATTTGCGCCAGCGCCGCGCCGACCCCCCAAAACAGGGAAAGGATCGCCGGCAAACCCAAAATGGCGAAAGGCAGCAAAATGCCGAACCGGTCAGCCTCGACAAAAAATGCCGAGCCGATCCACCACAGGCCGGCCAAAAAATAACCGAACCCGAACCACCAGCCGGTGACAAAGGCCGGGATCAGGCGGCGGATTGTGCCGCTGTGCGCCGAATCGATGGCGCCATCAATCAGCCAGACCAGGACGGGCAGGGTGATCCAAAGGACAAAAAACAGGAAAAACGGCGGCTGCGACAATACCGAGGCCGCCCCGGCAGCAAAGGATATCGCCTGGCGGCGCACGCCCCAGGAAACAATCACACCGTTGGCGAGCCGGTCCATGGTCTTTCGTTCCTGCAATTCGTGACAAAACGCCACATCGGGACGCCACATCGAAAATTCGCCGCAAACGGGCTGAACTGACGCCTGCGAATCGCTTGTGGTCGGGCTGATTTGTGCGGGAAAAGGATCAGCGAAATCAAGTGGCGGTTGTAGGCGGCCAACGCGCCAGCCTAGAGCGCATTCCGAATACTGGGCCCCACTTTTCGGAATGTGCCCTAGAGACTGGTTCTGTCGGTGCTACTGGCGACCCTGCCGACCTTCCTGTTCTGGACACCGCCGAGCCTGACGATGTCGGCGTTTTTAGCGCTGCAGGGCACTATCGGCACGATCACATGAGGGCGATGACGCGGGCCACTCCTTCGGTTGATGTGAGAACGAAATCAGTCGAGCGGATGAAAACAGGCAATCTGCCTGCCGTTGCTGGTTTCGTCCGGCGGAATCCGGTTGCTGCACTGGTCTGTGGCATGGCGGCAGCGGGGATGAAATGTACAGCCGGAGGGCGGATCAAGCGGCGAGGGCAATTCGCCGGTCAACATGATGCGTTCTTTCTTGCTGCCAGGATCTGCAATCGGCGTCGCGCTCATCAGCGCTGCCGTATAGGGATGGCGGGAGTTGGCGAACACACTGGCCGCATCGCCGGCTTCGACCACCCGGCCCAGATACATAACCATGACGTCGTCGGCGATATGTTTGACCACGGACAGGTCATGACTGATGAATAGGTAAGCGAGCCCCAACTCCGACTGGAGGTCATCGAGAAGGTTCAGAACTTGCGCCTGGATCGACAGGTCGAGCGCCGATACCGGCTCATCCAGCACCAGAACCTTCGGCTTCATCATCAACGCCCGGGCAATGGCAATGCGTTGGCGCTGACCACCGGAAAACATGTGGGGATAGCGCTCATAGTGCTCCGGTCGCAGGCCAACCCTTTCCATGGTCTCAACAGCAAGCTTGCGGCGGGTGGCGCCATCCTGGTTTGTGTTGAGCCTGAGCGGCTCTTCCAATATTGCGCCGACCTTGTGGCGCGGATTGAGCGAACCGTAGGGATTCTGGAATACGATCTGAATGGTCTGCCGGGTCTCTTTGGTGTCCATCTGAGCCGGCGCCCCGTTGATGAGCAGTTCGCCGCCGGTGGGCGGCTCGATCATCGTCACTACGCGGGCAAGGGTTGATTTTCCGCATCCAGACTCGCCGACGATCGCCAGTGTCTTGCCGGCGTACAATTCAAAACTGGCATCTTCCAGTGCCCGCACGAGACCGGGTTTGGCGAACAGTCCGCCACCAATTTGATAATGCCGGGTCAGGTTTCGCGCTTCGATGATCGGTGCCGTCATCGGGGCGACAGTTCTGGATCGGCCGCCTGCGCCATGGCCGCCTCGCCAACGTCCTGGCGCTCAACCGGAACGCCTTGGCTCAGCGGATGGTTGCACAGAACCGATCCGAGGCCCTCCCCCTGACGTTTGACGCCGCGGCGGCAAATATCGGTGACAAAGGCGCAGCGCGGCGAAAACAGACAACCATCGGGCCGGTCGTACTGGCCCGGAACAATTCCGGGTATCGACGGCAGCCGGCGCCCGACGGCCCGCTCGGGTAAAGCGGCAAGCAGCGCTGCGGTGTAGGGATGATGGGGGTCGGCGAACAACTGCCCGACCGCCTGCTCTTCGACCTTCTGGCCGGCATACTGGACCTGCACCCGCTCGGCGGTTTCGGCGACCACGCCCATATCGTGGGTGATGAGGATGAGCGCCATGCCCTTTTCGCACTGAAGGTGCAGCAGCAATTCCAGAATCTGCGCCTGAATGGTGACATCTAGCGCGGTTGTCGGCTCGTCGGCGATGAGCAGCTTGGGATCGCAGGACAGCGCCATGGCGATCATCACCCGCTGGCTCATGCCGCCAGACAATTGGTGAGGGAAGACCGACAGCCGCTCTTCCGGTGCCGAAATCCCGACCAGTTCCAACAGTTCAATGCAACGCGCCCGTCGCGCGGCGCGACCGAGGCCGAGATGGGTGCGCAGGGATTCGCCAATCTGGAAGCCGACCGTAAAGCAGGGATTGAGGCTTGACATCGGTTCCTGAAAGATGATCGCCATATCCTTGCCGACGACCTTGCGCCGATCCCGGGGCGACAGGTTCAATATGTCCTTGCCATCGAAATTCATGTGATCGGCGGTGACAACTGCCGTCCACGGCAACAGACCCAGAAGGGCCAGCATGGCGACCGATTTGCCCGAGCCGGACTCGCCGACAATGGCCAGCACCTCACCGCTGTCGCAGGTGATATCGACACTGTCGACCGCCCGGAACAGGCCGCCGGCGGTCTGGAAATCGACGCTGAGATTGCGAATCTCGAGAAGCGGCATCAGGTTCTCTTCAACTTGGGATCAAGCGCATCGCGCAGGCCGTCGCCCATCAGATTGATGGCAAGAACGGTGATCAGTATGGCCAAACCGGGCAGCGTCACGACCCACCATGCGCGCAAGATGAACTCACGGGCCTCGGCCAGCATGGTGCCCCATTCCGGGGTTGGCGGCTGGGCGCCCATGCCCAGGAACCCCAGCGCCGCGGCATCGAGAATAGCGTTGGAGAAGGACAGGGTCGCCTGAACGATGACCGGCCCAAGACAATTTGGCAGCAGCGTCCGGGTCATCAGATAAAATTTCGAGGCCCCGGCGACCCGCGCCGATATGACATATTCCCGGTTGATTTCGTTGAGTACCGAGGCCCGGGTCAGGCGGACAAAATGCGGTTGCAGGACGATGGCAATGGCAATCATCGCATTGAGCAGGCCCGGCCCGAGGATGGCGACCAGAACCAGTGCCAGAAGCAGGGAGGGAAACGCCAAAATGACGTCCATCACCCGCATGATGATGGTATCGACGGTACCGCGATAATAGCCTGCGACAAGTCCGGTGGAGACGCCGCCGAGAACAGAAAGCGTGACAACCACAAGGCCGATAAACAAGGAAAACCGTGCGCCGTAGATCAGGCGGGACAACATGTCCCGGCCGACGGCGTCCGTACCCAACAAAAATTCCGCCCGGCCGCCTTCTTGCCAAAATGGCGGTACCAGAAGCGCATCACGAAATTGAAGATTGGGCGGGTGGGGTGCGACAAGTGGCGCCAGCAACGCGATCAGGATGGTTGCGGCAAAGACCGCCAGGCCAATGACCGCGCCGCGGTTTTCGGAAAAATAATACCAGAACTCGGCGATTGCCCGGCGGCGCGTCTGGCGCGCGGTATCGCCCTCAGGCTGGTTTTCAGTTTCCGGGGCAGCGGGCTCGGATTTGGTAGTCTGATCGGTCAAGGCGGCCTCAGTTGTGGCGAATTTGCGGGTTGATCAGCCCATAGGTCATATCGACGATCAGATTTACGATCATGATCATGCCGGCGATGAGCAGCAGTCCGCCCTGAACAACCGGATAATCGCGCCGGAAAATGGAATCGACCATCCATTTGCCGATCCCCGGCCACGAAAAAATCGTTTCCGTCAAAATGGCACCGGCAAGCAGCGTGCCGACACTCAAGCCGATCACTGTGATGACCGGAATCATGGCATTGCGCAGGGCGTGGACGCCGACCACCCGTTGTGGCGGCAGGCCCTTGGCCCGCGCGGTGCGAATATAGTCCTCGCCGAGAACCTCGAGCATGGCCGAACGGGTCTGGCGGGCGATGACGGCAAGGGGAATTGTCGCCAGGACAATGGAGGGCAGGATCAGATGGCGGGCAGCAGATGTAAACGCGCCCTTTTGACCGGATAAAAGGCTGTCGATCAGCATGAAACCGGTCTCTTGCGGGAAAAAATAGAGCAGCGATATGCGCCCGGAGACCGGCGTCCAGTGCAAGGTACCGGAAAAGATGATGATCAACAGCAAACCCCACCAGAAGATCGGCATGGAGTAGCCGACAAGGGCGGTGCCCATGACCGCCTGATCGTAGAAGGAGCCGCGCCGGGATGCGGCGAAAATTCCGGCCGGAATGCCAAGGGAAACAGCAATGATCATGGCACAGAGCGACAGCTCCAAGGTTGCCGGAAAGAGGGTGAAAAATTCCTCCATCACCGGCTGTTTGGTGACGAGCGACTGGCCGAAATCGCCCGTCAGGAGATCGCCCAGATAGTCCAGATATTGCCGCCAGATCGGCTGGTCGTAGCCGAACTGCGTCATCAGGCTCTGGTAGCGTTCCTCCGAGATGCCGCGTTCGCCGGCCATCAGCAAAACCGGATCGCCCGGCAGGACGCGCACAAAACCAAAGGAAACCATGGTGATGCCGATGAGGGTGGGGATCAAAAGACCGATCCGTCTGAGAAAAAATCGCAGCATCGTCAGCCCACAATCCTCAAATCCCGCGGGAACGCCGTGAGGCATTCCATCCCGGTCCGGGTTACCACCACATCGTCTTCAATGCGAACGCCACATTCACCCTGCCGATATAACCCCGGCTCAACGGTGAACACCATACCCGGCTCAAGCGCAGTCTGGTTGCCGCGCATGATGTAAGGTTCTTCGTGCACCTCCATGCCCAGCCCGTGCCCGGTCTTGTGGCGGCGGAACTGCGAGAATGGCGAGGCTTCCAGAACCAGCTGCACCGCGTCATCGACCTGATGGGCGGTCGCACCCGGTTTCACTGCCGCACGCCCGGTCTCGTTGGCCGTCTTGACGGTGTTGTAGAAATCGCGGTCTGTATCGCTGACCGTTTCAACAAAAAAGGTCCGGGTGATATCGGCCTGATAACCGCCCCAGGAACCGCCGAAATCAAATAGTAGCGCATCGCCGGGTGCGATTTTGTAGTCCGGCCGCGCCTTGGCGTGAGGCTTGGCTGAATTGCCGCCCGCCGCCACGATCGGTGAGAACGCCAGGCCGTCGGACCCGCAAGCGAAGAGGTTCTTCAGCAGGATGCCCTCGACTTCGGTCTCGGTGAGACCGGCGCGAACCTCGCGCAGCGTCAGATCGAGCGCTTGTTCCGAAATTTCGATCGCCCGCTTCAAGCACACCAGATCGGCGGGTGATTTGGTCAGGCGAATGGCTGAAATTGCACTGTGGACATCAATCAGACTCGCCTGCGGTAGCGCTTCAGCCAGCGCCATCTGGACAAATACCCGCATCGTCTGGCCCTCCAGACCCAATCGGGTGTCGGGCTGAACATGATTGGCAGCGGCGGCAAAAGCGGCACTGTAGCCGTTTTCGTCGCGCCAATCGAAGATTTCACCGGGGAAATCGAGAGCCGCGAAGGAGGCCAGTTCAAGGTTTGGCACAATCGCCAGACTTGGGCCGTCGCGCTGGACGATCACCACGAGCGGGCGCTCGTTCTGGTGAAAATCCTTGCCAAATAACTTGCGAAAGTTCGCTCCTGGAACAACAGCAATCGCATCAAGCGCCTGCGCCACCATGACCGGGTGCAGCACATCGAGAGGAT
>CAXMRP010000179.1:0-7901 GCA_964196155.1 uncultured Polyangiaceae bacterium | reverse complement strand
CGGCTCGCCACGGGCCTTGCCAACCAGATCCCACAGGGCCAGATCGACGGTGCTGATCGCCATGACCGGCAGGCCCTTGCGGCCATAGGGCATGGAGGACCGATACAACTGGTCCCAGATCTTGTTGGTGTTGCGGGCGTCCTCCCCAACGATGAAGCGGGCAAAATGGTTCTTGATCAGCCAGGCCGCCGGCGCGCCGCCATGACCGGTGGCAACGCCGGTGGTGCCGTCGGCGGTTTCGATCTCGACAACGAGGGATCCCAGCACATTGATGCCCCAGGTTGAGCGCCTTCCGCGGAATTTGGAATAGCCGGACATCGGGTTGGCAATCAGGCTGTCGATGACCCAGTGGCCTTCGCCCTGTTGGAAATAATCACCGCCCTTGCCCTTGTTGCCGACCAGGTAGACGTTCAGTTTCGTTATTTCAAACGGGTTGCTCATGGCAGCAGGAAGACGCGTCTGAGGGGAATTTGGGTGGGCACATTGTGGGCATCGGTTTCCATGACATCGGCCATGAATTTCCACCAGCGCTTGACGATCTCCAGTTCCGGCAACGTGTTCATGGTGTGGTCGTCGGTGCGGGTCAGGATAGCAAACAGGTGATGGTCTTGCGGGTCGAGCCAGATCGAATAGTCCGAAATGCCGGCCTGTTTGAGCGCCTCGGCGAGCTCGGGGAATATCTCGTCGTGGCGTTTTTCATACGCGGCGGCCTGGCCGGGGTTTAGATTCATGCGAAAAGCAAAACGCTCGGCCATCAGTTCCTCGTTTTCCGGGATTTGTGACCCATGGACTGGATTGTCGTGTCGCGGACATGCTCCAGATGCACGCGGTAGGCGCGGACCGCTTCTTCGGTATCGGCGGTGACGACGGCCTTGGCGACGTCGCAGTGCTGGCGTACGGATTTTTTGATTGTGCCGGGCATTTCACTGACAACGCGGCGAACATCCAGCGCCACATCGTAAAGGCCCTGTGCAAGGGTTGCGATCATCGCGTTCTGGGCGCCGTTATAGAGCGCCTGGTGAAACTCGATATCCATCAGGCGAAACGCCACCGGGTTATCAAGGAAGGCGTTGCCGTCGCGGGCCAGTTTCATGATGCGCTGGCGCAGCTCCGGCGATGCCCGCACGGTGCACAGGCGAACCAGCTCCAGATCGACCAGCGCGCGGGCTTCAAAATGTTCCTGCACGTCATACTCGGTCACCGACAACATGATATTGAACGGCGCGATCAGCCGGCTTGGCGACAGGTCGGTGACCGTGTAGCGGCCGCCTTGCCGGCTTTCCAGCACGCCCATCAATGTGAGCGCCTTTAATGCCTCGCGCAGGGGTGACCGGCTGATATTGAAGGTGATGGTCATTTGCTGTTCGGTAGGCAGCCGGTCACCGGATTTCAGATTTCCACTCTTGATCAGTGCCAGAATGCGGCCAGCGACCTGTTCGGCGATCGAACGGCGGACCAGCCGGCCGCCGGCAAATGTGTCGGGGTCGGCGGATCGGGCATCCGTCTCCAGAGTATCCGCAGATATTCCGGCAGGTGCCGCCGCGTCCCGGTCTGAAATTTGTGGCTTTGCCAATTTCATCACATCCCTGTCTTCATGCCCTACAGGCCAAGGCGATAAAACTGATTGGCGTTGTCGCGGTAGAATTTTCGGCACTCGGATTCTGATAATTCCGACAGCGCATTGTCGAGCACTTCGACCCACCGTGTCAGGGTCGCCGCCTGCAGGCAGATCGGATAATCGCCGGCATAGATGGTTCGGTCGATGCCAAAGGTCTCCAGCGTTGCATCGATGTAAGGCCGCAGATCGGCTTCGGTCCAGGTATCGTGATTGGCTTCGACCGGCAGGTCGGACAGCTTGATCGACAAATTGGGATACTGTGCCAAAGATTTGACATCAGCGCGATACTGCTCGATCGCGCCCTCGGCGATCCCCGGCTTGCCGCAATGATCGAGGATCATCGGTACGTCGGGAATGTGTTTGACGAATTCGTGGACGATATCCATCTGGGTGTGATTGACGTTTATCTCGAAATGGAAATCGAATTTTTTAAGCAGATTGACGCCCTCGATGAAGGCGTCGCTGAGGGTCAGCGCGCGGGGATCGTCGTCAAACTCGACAATGCGCCGGATGCCTTTGACAGTGGGGTGTTTTTCGGCCATCTCGGCCAGCATTGGTTCGACCGCGCTGCCCCGTTCCAGGGGTGCCATGGGCACGATGCCCCTAATGCGCGGATCGCGTTCGGCCTCGGTTTCGACGAAGCGGATTTCATCGATATACTGGCCACTGTCCGCGGTGAAATCAGCATAGCATTCCAGGAACACCATCGCTTCGATCTGCAAGTCGCCGCAATCGCGCTGATAGTCTTCGATGTGGTAGGCGCGGCCGAAAAGCGGGTGGCCCTTGAAGGCGCTATAGCTCAATTGTCCGGGATCCCAGATGTGCAAATGGGTATCGATGATCGGAAAATCTGGCACGCATTCAACCTCGGCTTGTGCGTTGTCCTACTTTTATCCGGATCGGGCGATCCGTCCGGAAAATACATCGCGATACATATGGTCTGCCAATAAAATCGCTTGAAATTGCTGCAAACATGCAGGTTTTCGAGACGAATCATCGTGCCATACTGTGCCGTGATCGTGTCGTAGATCGCCTCCTGTAGCCCTCAGGTTTGGTGGGAAAGTATTTCCTTGTCAATCTAATTTTTGTCTGACAAATTACAGAAAATGCCGCAATGGCATGTTTCGATCGTCGGGTGACTTCAGGGGAGGCAGCTAACGTGACCATCACGCTTTCAACTCGCCGCCAGGTGGGCGGAACGGCACTGAGCCTTCCGGTATTCGGATTTGGCAGCGCCCATCTTGGTGAACTTTATCGCACCGTGGACGAAGCTGATTCCCGGGCAACGCTGGATGCGGCCTGGGACGCCGGGGTGCGGTTTTACGACACCGCGCCGTGGTATGGCCGCGGCCTGTCGGAGCATCGTGTTGGTGGCATTTTGCGCACCAAGCCGCGAGACAAGTTTCAGATCACGACAAAAGTCGGGCGGACTTTGCACCGGCCAGCCGATCCGCGGAATTTTGACAGGGAACCATGGATCGGCGGGCTGAATTTCGAAGTTAATTTCGATTATTCCCGCGATGGTATTTTGCGCTCCTACGAACAGGCGTTGCAGCGGCTGGCGCTGGACACGGTGGATGGACTTGTCATCCATGATCTTGATGCGCTGTATCATGATGAGGATGCATTTGTGCGGCACCAGAAAGACCTGCTCACGTCTGGCGTCAAGGCGCTGGAGGAATTGAAGGCGTCGGGGGATATCCAGGCCTTCGGTATGGGGTTCAACACCGGTGAGGCGTTGGTTGCGTTTGCCAGTCAGATCGATCTCGACTTCGCACTGGTGGCGATGCCCTACACGCTGATCGATCAGGCCAGCCTGCACACTGGCATGGCGGACTGTCTGGCGCGCAATATCAGCGTCGTCATCGGCGCGCCGTTTGCCTCGGGTATTCTGGTCACCGGATCTGGCGGCAACAGCAAATATGGCTATGCCGATGCACCCGACGAGATCAAGGCCAAGGTGCGGGGCATTGAGGCGGTTTGCCACTCTCACAGTGTCAGCCTGCCGGCGGCGGCGCTGCAATTCGCGCTGGCCCATCCGGCTGTTGCCTCCATTATTCCGGGTGCGACCCATGCTGACGAGATCAAACAGAATGTGGCGTCGCTGGCGGCAGCGATACCGGTGGCGTTCTGGTCGGACCTGAAATCTGAAGGGCTGATCGACGCCGATGCGCCTGTTCCTGGCGGCGCGGCGTGACCAATGAGCCGGTGACAGAAGCGCCGGCGCCAAACACGGCCGCGCCGCTGTTGTCCGCTCGGGGAATAACAAAGCAGTTTGCCGGTGTTGAAGTTTTGCGGAATGTCGACCTTGATTTTCAAAGCGGCGAAATCCATGCACTGCTTGGCGAAAATGGCGCCGGGAAATCGACTTTCGCCAAGATTGTCGCCGGGGTTCATCTGCCCACACGGGGAACGCTGGCGCTGAACGGCGTGCCGGTCGACGTGCCCAATCCGATTGCCGCCCAGCGGCTGGGGATCACGCTTATCCATCAGGAGCCGATTTCGTTTCCGGACATGTCGGTTGCTGAGAATCTGGTGTTGGGGCGTACCGAAGGCGCCTTGCTGGGCCGGGTTCCGTGGGCAGAAATGGCTCGCAATGCCAATGGGATGATGGATCTGCTCGGGGTTAAAATCGATGTCACCGTGCCGATGCGCGGCCTGTCGATTGCCGATCAGCAAATGGTGGAAATCGCCCGGGCGCTGGCCAGCAACAGTCGCCTGATCATCATGGATGAGCCGACCGCGCCGCTGACGCCGGTTGAGGTGGAGACGCTGTTTGCGATCGCCCGGCGGCTGCGGGATGAAGGCCGCACGATTATCTTTATCTCCCACCGGCTGGAGGAAGTGCGCGCGCTGTGTGACCGGGCGACGATTTTCCGCGATGGCAATCTGGTCAAAACCGATGATGTTGCGGCGCTGAGCGATGAGGATATCATCCGGCTGATGATCGGCCGGCCGGTGAAGGAATATCTGCACAAGCATCGCGCCGAGATTGGCGATGTTGCGTTGGCGGTCGAAAATCTCTCCAGCGCCGGATTGTTCGAGGATATCAGCTTGCAAGTGCGGCGCGGTGAGATCGTCGGACTGGCCGGACTGGTTGGTGCCGGACGGACCGATGTGGCGCGGGCGATTTTTGGTATTGCGCCGGCGGAATCCGGTCAGATTACTGTTGATGGGAAAGCGGTTGTCATCCGCGAACCCTCGGATGCCATTTCACTCGGGCTGGCCTTTGTTCCCGAGGACCGGGCGGCGGCCGGTATCTTCGGCTCGCTTTCGGTGGAGCACAATATTACTGCCGCCGTGCCCCGGCGCATTGCGCCACGCGGATTTATTGCGCGGGGAATTGAAAAAGCGCTGGCCCTCCAATCGGTCGACAAGTTGCGTATCCGGCTGGCCTCGTTGCGCCAGCCGATCAGCGAATTGTCTGGTGGCAACCAGCAAAAATCGATCCTGGCCCGCTGGCTTTTGACTGAGCCGGATGTGTTCATCCTCGATGAGCCGACGCGCGGTATCGATATTGGTGTAAAGGCGGAATTCTACGACATGATCGGCGATCTGGCGGCCAGCGGCCGCGCGATCCTGCTGATTTCATCGGAATTGCCGGAACTGTTGGCGTTGTGTGACCGCATCCTGGTGATGTCGGAAGGGAAAATGACTGCCGATCTTTCGCGCGCCGAGGCGACACAGGAAAGTGTCATGCGTGCCGCCGTGCCGAAATCCGGGACACATGCCCAAGCGGTTGCAGCATGAGCAGGCCCGCCCGACTATTTGGCGCTCTGTTTCGCCATCGCGAGGCGGGCATTGCGATCATGCTGGTGCTGTTTGCGATTGTCGTGGGGATCATCCAGCCGCGCTTTCTTTCGCTGGACACATTGCGGATCGTCATGCTGGCGGTGCCGCTGATCATGGTCGCGGCAATGGGCCAGATGATGGTGCTGGTCGCCCGTCACGTCGATTTGTCGATCGGTTCGGTTCTTGGATTTTCGGCGATTGTCGCCGGCATGGCCTTTCGCGACATTCCGGAGATGCCGTGGTGGCTCGGATTTGTCATCGCCATATCGGTCGGCGCCTTGTTGGGGTTGGCCAACGGTGCGGTGGTGACTATTTTTCGGCTGCCGTCGATTATCGTCACGCTCGGCACGCTCAGCCTTTACCGGGGCGTGCTGTTCCTCATTTCCGACGCCCGTCAGGTGGACCCGCAATATATCCCCAGGCCACTGATTGAGATGTCGCAGACCTCGCCGCTGTTCGGCATACCGTGGATTGTCATCATCGCGCTGGGAATAGCGTTTGCGACCTATCTGTTTCTCGACCACACGCGGATCGGCCGGCAGATTTATGCGATTGGTTCCAATCCCAGCGCCGCGCCGTTGCGCGGTATTCGCGTGGTGCCGGTGACGCTGCTTGTGTTCACCCTGTCCGGCGCCCTGTCGGGTCTGGCCGGGGTCATGTATGCGTCGCGGTTCGGTTATGTGAACCCGTCGATTACCGGCGTCGGATTTGAATTCACGGTCATTGCCGCGGTGGTCATCGGCGGGGTGTCGATCAATGGTGGCGTTGGCACCGTGCTTGGTACGGTGTTGGGCGTCATTCTTCTCGGTGCGGTGAGCGTTGCGCTGCCGATCCTGGGCGTGTCGGCCTTCTGGCAGGATGCCATCTTCGGGGCGGTTATCATCGTTGCGCTGATCATCGACCGGTCGGTGCGGCAAAGCGGCATCAAGGGTGCCAACCTTGGCCGTCCTTCGGTGAATGCGCCTTCTGTGAGCACGCCTTCAGCCGGTATCGGCGCGTGACCAGCGCCGATACCGACATGGCCATCAGCAGCCGCGATGCCGCGCCGCCACGGCCGCGCTGGCAGGTCGTTTTGATCCGGCCGGAGACGGTGACATTCCTCCTGCTGATCCTTGCAGCGATCGGCGCCAGCTGGCTCTCGCCGTTTTTCGCCGACATTGCCTATATTCTTGAGAGTTTCACCTACTATTCCGAATTCGCCATCGTGGCGCTGGTCCTGACCATGGTGATCATCTCCGGTGAGATCGATCTGTCCGGTGCCTCGATGATGGCACTGTCGGCCTGCCTGTTCGGGGTCACGTTCCAGGCTGGGTTTCCGATCCCGGTTGCAATTGTTGTCAGCCTGGTGTCCGGGGCGCTGATGGGGGCCTTCAACGGGATTCTGGTTATCCATATGCAGCTGCCCTCGATCATCGTGACCATCGGCACGCTGACGCTCTATCGTGGCCTTGCGCAGGTGATTGCCGGTGATCGGTCGATCGGGAAATTTCCGTCCTGGTTCATTGGTCTGGATTACCGGCTTATTCTTGATGTGCCGGTCCCGGTGATCATTTTCTTTGTCGCCTCGCCGATCCTTGCCTTGTTCCTGGGCACAACCGCACTGGGCCGGCAGATTTACCAGATCGGTACGTCGCCGATCGCGGCGCGTCATGCCGGCATTCGGGTCCGGCAGATCAAAATGGGCCTGTTCATCGCCATGGGCGTGGCCAGCGCAATTGCCGGGTTAATGACCGCCTCGCGGCTGGCGTCGGTGCGCTATGATCTGGGTACCGGGGGCGAGTTACAGATGGTTCTGATCGTCATGCTGGGCGGCACCTACATTTTTGGCGGTCGCGGGACGATTTTGGGAACGTTCCTGGCCGCGTGGCTTTTGGTGATCATTGCAACGGGGATGACTGTCGCCAATATCGCCATCAATGCCCAACTGACCGTATTGGGTCTTCTTCTGATTTTTTCGATAATCGCGACAAACGCGATCTATGCCCGCACCCAACGGTGACGGGGAACCGCCGAAGTAATGGCAAAAAAACCAAGGAGAGAAACATCATGATCAAGAAATCCCTGCTGCTTGGCATAGCAGCCAGTTTTGCCATGATGGCAAGCGCCTACGCCGCCGATCCGATCAAGATCGTCTTTGTCGGCAAGAATACCGGCAACCCCTATTTCGACGGGTTGGTGAAGGGCTTTGAAGATGCCTGCGCGAAACTGGGCTGCGAATTTGAGTTCGTGGCACCGGCGACTGCCGAAGCGACCTCGCAAATTCCGTTCATCACCGCGCAGATCCAGCGGCGGGTGGATGTGATTGCAACATCGCCGAACAGCCCCGATGCGCTCAACCAGGTGCTGGACCGGGCCCGCTCGCGCGGTATCCTCGTGCTGTCGGTGAACGGCGACATGACCGGCAATGAAGAGCATCGTGACGCGGCAATCCTGCCGACAAATTTTGAGAAGGTCGGTTCCGATCAGGTCGAAATGGTTGGTTCGCTGATCG
>CAXMRP010000178.1:0-5504 GCA_964196155.1 uncultured Polyangiaceae bacterium | reverse complement strand
GTGTCTGCAATCTCGGCGGTCGTGGTGTCGGGTGTCGCCGTCACGCTGAGGCCGTTGCAGGAAGCCAATCTGGCTGCGGACCGGCAGGCGCGTCTTGATGCGATGGTTGCCTCGCTCCCCGCCATGGCGGATGTTATTCGCACATCCGGTGCGGAATCCCTGGAAACGCTGATTGTCGATCTGAAATCCGGTCAGGCCACCGACGAAATCGCGGCGTCCGACTTTGATTTCCGCGGATTCGCCGCCGATCCGAAATTAAGTACGCCGCTGTCCGCCGATATCGACCTCGCCGGCATCGGCCGCCGACCCGACTTCTCGCGCATCCATGTCTTGAAAACCGGCGATGATGTGCGGTTCGTGATCCTGCCGATGTACGCGGTCGGATACCAGTCGACGATCCGAGCCTATCTGGCGCTTGCAGAAGGTTTGGACACAGTGGCGGCACTGGCCATCATCGAACATGGCGAAACGCCGGGTCTCGGTGCGAAAATTACCCAACCGGCCTGGCTTGATCTGTGGCCGGGCAAGCGAGTTGCCGACGACAGCGGCGCCGTCAAGCTTTCCGTGGCCCGCGGTGGTGCGACCAGTGTTTATGAAGTGGATGGCATCACCGGAGCGACCCGCACCGGTAACGCGATCACCAACATGGTTCGTTTCTGGCTCGGCGACAATGGCTATGGCCCGCTGCTGCAGCGCCTTAGGGAAGGAGCACTGTAAATGAGTGACACACTCAAGCGCCTGTATGACCCGCTGATCGATCAGAACCCGATTACGGTGCAGATTTTGGGTATCTGCTCCGCCTTGGCCGTCACCACCTCCCTCGATACCGCGCTGACAATGTCAGCGGCGCTGACGGTTGTGCTCATGGCCGGCAATGTCACGATCAGCGCGATCCGCCGGCATATCCCTACGTCAATTCGCCTGATTGTGCAGATCACGATCATCGCCTCCCTCGTCATCGTCATCGATCAGGTGCTGCAAGCCGTGGCGTTCGACATCAACCGACGCCTGTCGATCTTTGTCTCGCTGATCGTGACGAACTGCCTGATACTGGGACGGGCAGAGGCTTTTGCGATGCACAATCCGGTCGGTCCGAGCTTGTTCGACGGGTTGAGTAACGGCCTCGGCTATTCGCTGATCCTTATTCTGGTCGGCTCGGTGCGGGAATTATTCGGCACCGGCGAACTCTTCGGCCATGTCGTGTTGCCGACAGTGGCGCAAGGCGGCTGGTATGCGCCGCTCAATTTTATGCTTCTTGCACCGAGCGGTTTCTTCATCCTCGGATTGCTGGTGTGGGCCATCCGCGCTTGGCGGCCACGACAGGTGGAAAAGAACGAATTCGCTGCCGCGACCGCGATTGCCGAGACCAACAGGGGGCGAACGTGATCGACCTGTTCCTGCGATCTATTTTCGCCGATAATCTCATATTGTCGTTTTTTCTGGGTGTCTGCACATTTCTGGCCGTATCGCGCCGCGTCGATACCGCCGTTGGCCTTGGCGTTGCAGTCATCTTCATCCAAACAATAACCATTCCCCTCAATGGGCTCATCTATTCCAATTTCCTGATTGAAGGGGCATGGGCCTGGCTGGGCCTGCCGGATATTGATCTTAGCTATCTCAAGCTGATCGCGTTTATCGGCGTCATCGCGGCGATGGTGCAGGTGCTCGAGATGTTTCTGGACCGGTATATGCCCGCACTGCATCGCGCCGTGGGCATCTATCTGCCTCTGGTCACGGTCAACTGCGCGATCCTGGGTGGCAGCCTGTTCATGGTCGAGCGGCAATATGGCTTTTCCGAAAGCATCATCTTCGGCCTTGGCGGTGGTATCGGCTGGGCGCTGGCCATCATGGCGCTGGCTGCGATCCGGCAGCGCCTCGCCTATGCTGATATCCCCGATGGCCTGCGCGGCCTGGGGATCGCCTTTATCATCACAGGTCTGATGTCGATGAGTTTTACAGTCTTCGGGACATTGCATTTCCGATGATCGAGATTCTGCTCGGCACAACCTTGCTGACGCTTCTTGTCCTGGCGCTGACGGCGGGCGTAATGTCGGCGCGGGGCCTGTTTTATCCCGCCCGCCAGGTGGCGATCGAAGTCAATGGCAGAATGCGGATCGTCGGCACCACCGGGGACAAGCTTCTGTCGGTTCTGAACAATGCCGATATCCCGGTTCCCTCGACCTGCGCCAGCAAAGGGACATGCGGATTGTGCAAGGTCACCGTCCTGGAGGGCGCCGGCGAGCCGCTGCCGACCGAACGCGCGCGGCTTGAGCGAACGGAGATCGGGAACGGAATTCGGCTCGCCTGTCAGATTGTGATCCGCAATCCGCTGTCAGTCAGTGTTCCCGATGAAATACTCGCCACCGAACGCCTCCGATGCCGGGTGATTTCGGCAGTCATGCTTTCTCCCCTCATCAGGGAATTGGTTCTGGAAATTCCGGAGGATTGCAAATTCGCGTTTCGCGCCGGGGCGTTCATACAGGTGGAAATACCGCCCTACTCCCTCGATTTTGCCGATATCGATGTTGGCCAGGTCTTCGATCCAGTATGGCAAAGGCTGGGATGGCGAAGCTTCACATCGAAATGCGGGAGTCCGGTGTCGCGGGCTTATTCGATCGCCAGCAAACCATCTGACACCAGCCGAATAGTTCTGGTCATCCGGTTGGCCCTGCCACCGCCGGGTGTTGACGGCCATCATCCGCCGGGGGTTGCCTCTTCCTACCTTTTTGGCGTGAATTGCGATGACATCGTAGACGTCACCGGGCCGTTCGGCGAATTTTATGCGCGCGACACGGACCGGGAGATGGTCCTGATCGGCGGCGGTGTCGGTATGGCGCCGCTCAAGGCGATCATCTTTGATCAGCTGGAGCGCGTCGGCACGAAACGCAAGATATCCTACTGGTTCGGCGCCCGGACGCTGACCGACGTCTTCTATGGCGATGAATTCGATGACCTGGCCCGCAGATACGACAATTTTACCTGGACCGTGGCGCTGTCGGAGGCGCCGCCAAACGTGAACTGGCAGGGGCCGACGGGATTTGTCCATGATATCGTATTTCGCAGCTATCTCGCCGACCATCCGGCGCCCGAAAGCTGCGAGTATTACCTGTGCGGCCCGCCGCTGATGATGCAGGCGGTGTTGGCGATGCTCGAGACTCTCGGGGTTGATGATGCGATGATCTATTTCGACGATTTCGGAAGCTAGGATATGCACCACAACCGGCGTCAATTTCTGAAATTGGGGGGAGCTGCGGCACTCGTCGTCGCCTGGCCGGGACCTGCCGATGCGGTGGCGACGATCGGCGGGTTCGCATTCGGAACCTACTGGCGACTCGGGCTTGGCGAGGATGTTGACCATCAACGGGTCCGCCGGAAAATCATGGACATCATTGAGGCAACCGACAGCACCATGTCGCCCTTTCGCCCGGATGCGGAAATAACCCGCATCAACAACACCCGGTCGACGGACTGGATGCCCGCCTCCCCGCAATTGCGCCAGGTTGTCGGTGCTGCCCTTCGAATCGGGCGATTGAGCGGCGGGGCGTTCGACCCCACCATCGGTCCCATCGCCAACCGCTTTGGCTTTGGCCCGATCACGGGTTCTCGCACCGGTTCCTGGCAACAGTTGGCCCTTAGTTCCGATGCGGTGCGCAAGGATTCCGCGGGCTTGACGATTGATCTTTGTGGAATCGCCAAGGGGTGGGCACTTGACCGGATGGCCGCGGCCCTGGATTCCATGGAGCCGGGCGGTTATCTGATCGAACTTGGCGGCGAGGTTCTTGCGCGCGGTCGCCATCCGTCCGGCAGGGCCTGGCAGATTGCAATCGAACCACCATTTTCCGGGATTGGCACAGCCAAACATCTCGTGGCGCTTGAGGGCATGGCCATCGCGACATCGAGCAACACGGTCAACGCTTATGTGATCGGCGACCGTCGCTACAGCCATATCATCGATCCCTGGAAAGGCGAACCCATTCAGGCAGGCGCGGCATCGGTTTCCGTGCTCACGGAATCAGCAATGGATGCCGATGCGTGGGCTACGGCGCTCATGGCGATGGAGGTGGACGAGGCCATATCCTTTGCGCAAGACAATGGTATCAATACGCTGATTTACGCCCGCGACGGAAATGTGCTGCGGGCAATAACAACCGGCCAGTTCGCCGGCTCTCTTATCTGAAGGGGTTGCCCCATGGCGACTGTCTTGTTCAGCCTTGCGATCTTCATGCTGTCCTTCGTTGGGCTCAGCATTGGCGCAATGTTCGGGCGGCCGCCGGTACGCGGTTGCGGTGGCAAATTTTCGTGCGGTGCCTGTTCCGCCTGCCGCCGTTCATCGGATACCGGAAACGGGCAATGAATGCGCGCCATGCCATTGCAGATTACATGGTCACGAACGTCGTGCTCGTTTCTCCCGATCTTGAGATCAATCATGCGGTCACGGCGTTGCTCGACAAAGGAATTTCAGGCGCCCCGGTTGTCAGCGAAGACGGGAAATTGCTTGGAATTCTGACGGTGAAGGACTGCTTCAAGGCGGCTTTGGACGCAAGCTATTACCAGGAATGGGGGGGCGTTGTCGGTGACTATATGAGCCGCGAAGTTGAAACCATGAGCGCGGATCTGGATGTTGTCTCCGCGGCCGAACAGGTCCTGGCCAGCCCCTACCACCGCTTTCCGGTATTGTCGCAGGGCCGCATGGTCGGGCTCATCACACGTTCAGATCTGCTGAGAGCATTCGCGGACCAGAACTGAGGGATCCGACGCCAGCGAAGAAATCCGGATTGATGGCTGCTTCGGAACAGATCGCGCCGCGGGTGCGCGCCTGCAAGATTGTGGTGAGCGCGCCAGCGTAAGCCGGTGATCCCGCCGCCTGACGTCGGCTATCTGAACGAGTTTTATTCTGGTGTTTTCGGGCAAGTCAGGGATGCGATGATGTCGGCCCGCGCATCATCGTCCGGTGCGTGATGATCTTTCAAGAACACATCGAGATATTCTTCGCCGTGCGTGTTTGTGCAGCGTTCCACCATTTTGGCCAGGGAATCCGACCCGTGACAAACAACGCATCGCGCGCCAACGAGCCGCTGGCCGAAATCGATATCCGGTTCTCTGTCTTGGGCCGTCGCATCGGTGAAGGCGGCGCAAAACAACAACAAACTCAAAAAGTGCATCAGTCGCGGTCTTGGCGTTCGCTTCCAATACGCCCATTCAATCGGCCTATAACGGAAATCCATGTTTTCCCCTCAGTGGTCGAAGCAAGGTTATCTTGGCAGAAAATCCAAAGCAATCCCGGCTTACCGAGGCCCGTTGGCGCTTGTCTGACAGCGCCCTCAAGTCGATTTAATCCGACAGGGCCCTTTTTGTGGTCAAACGGCAAGAAATCGCCTGCTACACCGGGCTCGCCGACCAGACCGGTTGTCGTATATTTGTCACCGACGAACCTTGAGGCGAGGTGTCCTTGCCGGTGTCTATTTGGTGGCTTTTTTTTCACTATGTGCCGGGCGGAGCGGCGG
>CAXMRP010000177.1:0-7704 GCA_964196155.1 uncultured Polyangiaceae bacterium | reverse complement strand
CGGCTCGGCGGACTGGTCGCCGATGGCAGTGTGGAGCGTCAGGACAGGGATTCCGCCGTCGCCTTTGTCATCACTGATACCGTCGACACCGTACCGGTGTTCTTTTCAGGCATTTTGCCGGATCTGTTCCGCGAAGGGCAGGGGGTGATCGCCGAAGGTGCGCTGGATGCCAAGGGCACATTTGTCGCCGACACGGTGCTGGCCAAGCACGATGAAACCTATATGCCCCGCGAAGTCGCCGACAGTTTGAAAGAAAAAGGCCTGTGGCGTCATGATGAGGCAGGCGAGGCCGACCAATGATTGCCGCGCTCTCCGCCGCCGAAATTGGCCATTATTCCCTGATCCTGGGATTGGCGCTGGCGCTGATCCAGTCGACCCTGCCGCTGATCGGTGCGCGCATCGGCGATAGCCGGTTGATGGCGGTTGGCGGCGCCACGGCGCTGGCCGCTTTTGCCTATGTTGCTATCGCCTTTGCCGCGCTGACGATCGCCTATGTCGGCTCTGATTTTTCCGTAAAAAATGTTTGGGAAAACTCCCATTCCGCCAAGCCGATGTTGTTCAAGGTGACCGGCGTGTGGGGCAATCACGAAGGATCGATGCTGCTGTGGGTGCTGATTTTGGTGCTGTTTGGCGCGCTGGTCGCCGCCTTCGGGCGCAATCTGCCCGATACCTTGCGCGCCACGGTGCTGGCGGTTCAGGGCTGGATCGCTTCGGCGTTCCTGTTGTTCGTTCTGGTCACATCCAACCCGTTTGCCCGCCTTGATCCCGCCCCGCTGGAGGGCCGCGATCTCAATCCGATCCTTCAGGATATCGGTCTGGCGATCCATCCGCCGCTGCTTTATCTGGGCTATGTCGGCTTCTCCATCGCTTTTTCCTTCGCCGTTGCAGCACTGATCGACGGCCGCATCGATGCCGCATGGGCGCGCTGGGTCCGCCCGTGGACGCTGACCGCCTGGATGTTCCTCACCGCCGGCATCGCCATGGGTTCCTACTGGGCCTACTACGAACTGGGCTGGGGTGGCTGGTGGTTCTGGGACCCGGTGGAAAACGCCTCCTTCATGCCCTGGCTTGCCGGCACCGCGCTGCTCCATTCGGCCATCGTCATGGAAAAGCGCAGCGCCCTGAAAATCTGGACCATATTGCTGGCGATCCTGACCTTCTCCCTGTCGCTGCTCGGCACCTTCCTCGTCCGTTCCGGCGTGTTGACCTCTGTCCACGCCTTTGCCTCGGACCCCGCCCGCGGTGTCTTCATCCTCACAATTCTCACTATTTTCATCGGCGGCGCGCTGGCGCTGTTTGCCTGGCGCGCGCCGGGCTTGCGCAAGGGCGGTCTGTTTGCGCCGATCAGCCGCGAAGGCGCGCTGGTCTTCAACAATCTGTTCCTGATCGCCGCCACTGCCACGGTGTTTGTCGGCACGCTGTATCCGCTGGTTGTTGAAGCAGTGAGTGGCTCCAAGATATCAGTCGGCGCGCCGTTTTTCGAACTGACTTTCGGGCCGCTGATGATCCCGGTGCTGCTGGCCATGCCGTTCGGTCCGCTGCTCGCCTGGAAGCGCGGTGATCTGACGGCTGTGGCCCAGCGTCTCACCATTGCCCTGGCCGCGGCTGTCATCGCGGTAATCGTCACGCTTGTTATAGCCGGCGCGAGCGGTGTGCTGGCTGCTCTGGGCATCGGGCTCGGATTCTGGCTGATTGCCGGCGCGCTGGTCGAACTGGCCGAGCGCATCCGCCTGTTTCGCACACCGTTATCGACAAGCTGGTCGCGACTGAAGGGACTGCCCCGATCGGCTTTCGGTGTGGCGCTCGGCCATGCCGGCATCGGCATGTGCGTGTTGGGGATCGTCGCGGTGAAATCATTCGAGACCGAGGTCATCGAGACCATCGCGCCGGGGCAGACCCTGAAGGTCGCCGGTTTTGCCCTGCGCTTTGACGGGACGACACCGCGCACCGGCCCCAACTACCGCGAGGATGTCTCGCGCTTCACCGTCACCTGGAAAGGCAGCAGGGAGATCACGCTGGAGCCGACCCGACGCTTTTATCAGACCCGCAAGTCGGAGACGACGGAAGCGGCCATCCACACCATGATTTTTTCGCAGGTTTATCTGGCGATCGGTGACACAAGATCCGATGGCGCCATCGTCGTGCGCGCCTATCACAAGCCGCTGATCACCCTGATCTGGCTCGGCGCGGTGGTCATGTCCCTCGGCGGAATGGTGTCGCTGACCGACCGGCGTCTGCGCATCGGCGCGCCCAAGCGATTGCGCCAGCGCAAAGGGAAACACACCCAACCGGCCGCCGCCTCATGATCTGGCGTCTTTTGATCGCATCGCTGCTGTTTGGATTACTAGTGATCGGCCCCGCCGGTGCCGTGGAACCCGACGAGGTACTGGCCGATCCGGTGCTGGAGGCCCGCGCCCGCGACTTGTCGGCGCAACTGCGCTGTCTGGTGTGCCAGAACCAGTCGATCGACAATTCCGACGCACCGCTCGCCAAGGACCTGCGGGTGCTCGTGCGCGAACGGCTGGTCGCCGGCGACAATGACGATCAGGTGCGGTTTTTTCTGGTCAGCCGCTACGGCGAATTCGTGCTTTTGAAGCCGCGCTTTTCCGCCGGCAATCTGGCGCTCTGGCTGACACCGTTGCTGGTGTTGTTCATCGGCGCGTTTGTGCTGTGGCGGGGTCGCCGGCAATCGGTTTCAGCGCCCGGTCCGACCGGACTGAGCGATGCGGAAGAAAAAGAACTCGCGAAACTGTTAGAGCCGCGTGAGTAGCAACCGCCGGTTTCGCCCTTAAGTATCAGGATCAGCTGCAGCATGTTGATGTCTGCGGCATCAAAATTCAGGGGGACATCATGCAGCCAACCGTCCAGCGCGTTTCATTCACCGGCAGTTCCGGCGACACCCTTGCCGCCCGGCTCGACCGGCCCGCCGGTCAGGTGCGGGCAACGGCACTCTTCGCCCACTGCTTCACCTGCTCCAAGGATATCGGCGCCGCCCGTCGCATCGCCGGCGAACTGGCACGGCAGGGCTTTGCCGTCCTTCGCTTTGATTTTACCGGTCTGGGCATGTCCGGCGGCGAATTTGCCAACACCAATTTTTCTTCCAATGTGCAGGATCTGGTGCTGGCCGCCGACTGGCTGCGCGACAATCTGCAAGCTCCCTCGATCCTGGTCGGCCATTCGCTCGGCGGCGCTGCGGTTCTGGCGGTGGCGGGCGACATTCCCGAGGTAAAGGCCGTCGCCACCATCGGCGCCCCGGCCACCGCCGATCATGTCATCCACAATTTCGGTGCCGACATCGACCGCATCGAGCGCGACGGTGAGGCCGAAGTCAAATTGGCCGGCCGCCCGTTCCGCATCCAGAAGCAGTTTCTCGACGATGTCCGCGAGCAGAATTTGGCCGAGCGTATCGGATCGATGAAAAAGGCGCTGATGGTGTTGCACTCGCCAATCGACAATACGGTCGGCATCGACAATGCCGCCGCGATCTTCACCGCCGCCCGCCATCCCAAGAGTTTTGTGTCGCTGGATACGGCCGATCATCTGCTGACCAGCGATGCCGATGCCGCCTACGCCGCCGGCATCATCGCCGCCTGGGCCGCCCGCTTTGTCGCCGCCGACACCGCAAAATCTGATGAAGCGAGTGAGGGCGTGACGGTAACGGAGACCGGTGAGGGCAAATTCCAGAATTTTGTCATCGCCGGCCCCCATCGGTTTTTTGCCGATGAGCCGGTGGATTTTGACGGACTGGATTCCGGCCCGTCTCCCTATGGTTTCTTGAGTATTGCGCTCGGCGCTTGCACGAATATGACTTTGCGCATGTACGCCGATTTCAAAAAACTTGATGTTGGCCAGATCAGTGTCGAAGTCGATCACGGAAAAGTTCATGCCGCCGATTGCGCCGATGAGCAACGCGAAGGCGGCGGCAAGATTGACCATTTTGAGCGCAAAATCACTGTTTCCGGCGACATTTCACCCGAAATTCGCGAAAAACTACTGAAAATCGCCGACAAATGCCCGGTCCACAAAACCCTGGAATCCGGCGCCGCGGTGGCCACCAGCCTCACGCAGCAGTGATCCGCATTACCGATAAGTAATGCCCCGGTCATTTGGAATTAAGGCGGGTAATCCTATCTGAAGATCATGGAAACGGGTGGAATCGGCTGCAATGGCCGCCGCCTGAAAGCAAACCCCGGCCGGCGCGTGCCACACCGCCGGCAACGGAGACAATCCAATGGTCAATCTTCCCTCTACCCACGCCAAGGCTCGGCGCATTCGCAAAAACGCCCTTCTGGCAACCGTGCTATCGCTGGGCCTCGGCGCAGCCGGTGCGACTGCCATCATGGTTGGCAACGCGCCGTTTGCCCTGGCCGATCCGGTAAGCGTTGATGCCCCGGCGCCGGCTGATTTTTCCGCCGTCGTCAAGGGTGTTCTGCCGGCCGTCGTCGCCGTTCAGGTCAAATCGAAGATCGAGCCGGTCGCCGATCGCGGCCGTCGCGGCGGCCCGGATTTTCGCGATCTGCCCCGCGATCATCCGTTCAATGAGTTTTTCCGCCGCTTTGGTCAGCCCGGTGAAGGCGATAACAGCCGCCGTCCGCCACGCCGTTTTGGCCGCAGTCAGGGTTCCGGTTTCTTCATCACCGAAGATGGTTACATGGTGACCAATCACCACGTCATTGACGGTGCCGAGGAAATCTCTGTCGTGCTCAATGACGGCCGCGAGCTGGATGCCGAGGTCGTCGGTTCCGACAAGCGCACCGATCTGGCTCTGTTAAAGGTCGATGGCGATGATTTCATCTATGTCGCGCTGGCCGATGAAAAACCCAATGTCGGTGAGTGGGTGGTCGCGGTCGGCAATCCGTTTGGCTTGGGCGGCACGGTGACCGCCGGCATCGTCTCGGCCAATGGCCGCAATATCGGCAGCGGTCCCTATGACGATTATATCCAGATCGATGCGCCGGTGAACCGCGGTAACTCCGGTGGCCCGACCTTCAACACCCGTGGCGAAGTGGTTGGCGTCAATACGGCAATCTTTTCACCGTCCGGCGGCAATGTCGGCATCGCCTTTGCCATTCCCGCCGCCGCAGTTGAGGCGGTTGTCGAGGAATTGCGCGACGACGGCACGGTGACCCGTGGCTGGCTCGGCGTGCAGATTCAACAGGTCAGCGCCGAAATCGCCGACAGCCTCGGTCTTGATGAAGCCGCCGGCGCGCTGGTTGTTGACCCTCAGGACGATGGCCCGGCCCAAGCCGCCGGCATCCAGCCCGGTGACGTGATCACCAAGGTCGATGGCAAGGCGGTCGAAGACACTAGGTCGCTCGCCCGCATGATCGCTGAATACGATCCAAAGGCCACCGTTGTCATCACGCTGGTCCGCGGTGGTGACGAGCGCCAGATCAAGGTCACCCTTGGCAAGCTCGGCAAACAGGCAGCGGCGACACCGAAACCCGATACCGCACCGGTCAAACCGGCCAGTGACGAGATTCTGGGCCTGACCCTGCGCGCCAATGACGATGGCCAGGGCCTTGTAGTGGTCAACGTCGATCCGGATTCCCAGGCCGCCGAACGCGGCATCCAGTCCGGCGATGTCATCGTTTCGGTTGCCGGCGCGCCGGTCACGGATGTCGATGCGATCGGCACGGGCATCGACGATGCCCGTGACAAGGGCCGCAAGTCGGTTCTGCTCCAGATCGAGAACCAGCGCGGCAACCGCTTCATCGCCTTGCCGCTGGACAAGGGCTGATCGGCCACAACAGACGGATTACGAGATCGGAACCGGTACGGTTCGTGGCCGCGAGGATACTCACTTTGGTCCTTGCGGTCACAGGTCGCCCCCACCCCGTCCGGTTTCGCGTAGCGGCGGGTTATCGATGTGATGACCCGCCGCTGCTATAAGGGCGAAGCGTTTTCCCGGTGAAGACGCGGGGGCTGGGCTGGAACCATGCGCATATTGATTATTGAAGATGACCGGGAAGCGGCCAACTTCCTGAAAAAGGCACTGACCGAGGCCGGCCATGTTGCCGATCTGGCGGCCGATGGCGACACCGGCTACACCATGGCGTCCGGCGCCGACTATGACGTGCTGGTGATCGACCGGATGTTGCCCCAGCGTGACGGATTGTCGGTGATTGCCAGCCTGCGGGCGGAAAGCAACACCACGCCGGTGCTCATCCTGTCGGCGCTGGGTCAGGTCGATGATCGCGTCAAGGGACTGCGATCCGGCGGCGATGACTATCTGCCCAAACCCTATTCGTTTTCGGAGCTTCTCGCCCGCATCGAGGTTCTGGCCCGCCGCAACCAGCCCCAGGAGGCCGAGACCCACTATCGTATCGGCGAACTGGAGATGGACCGGCTGGCCCGCACCGTGTCGCGAAACGGCGATGCCATCACGCTGCAGCCGCGCGAATTCCGCCTTCTGGAATATCTGATGAAACATTCCGGCATGGTTGTCACCCGCACAATGCTGCTGGAAAATGTCTGGGATTATCACTTCGACCCCCAGACCAATGTCATTGATGTCCATATTTCCCGCCTGCGCGCCAAGATCGACAAGGGCTATGACACGGCGCTGCTGCACACGGTTCGCGGCGCCGGCTATGTCATGCGCACCGATGGCTGAACAACTGATGATCATGTGCGTCCATGCCAAGTGTGTCCATGACTGACGGCAAGCCGGTACAAAAACGCCTGCGCCTGTTTCGCACCACGGCATTCAAGCTGTCGGTGATCTATCTGGCCGTTTTCACGATTTTTGCCGCGTTCCTGATCGGTTATATCGCCCGCAACACCGGCCAGCTCTTGACCTACCAGATGCGCGAGGCCGTCGACGCCGAGCTGAAAGGCCTGTCCGAGCAATATCGTATCGGCGGCATTCGCCGGCTGACCGGCATGATCGAACGGCGCTCCCGCCGGCCCGGCGCCAGCCTTTATCTTGTCGCCAACAGCGCCGGCAAGACGATCGCCGGCAATGTCGAGGACGTGCCCGGCAATATCCTGGCCCAGCCGGACTCCCGCCTGCGGCCGATCCCCTATCAGCGTTACGGCGATGACGACGATGATCGCCACATGGCGATGGTGCGGGTGTTTGAACTGCCCGGCGGTTACCGGGTGCTGGTTGGCCGCGACATTGGCGAGCGCGAACGCTTTGCCGAGATCATCCGGCGATCGATGTTCTGGACATTGGCGCTGATGGTGGTTTTGGGATTGGCCTCCTGGCTGTTCGTCTCGCGCCGGGTGCTCAAACGCATTGATTCGGTTGCCGCGACCAGCCAGCAGATCATTGCCGGCGATCTGTCCGGCCGCCTGGAAATGACCGGCACCGGTGATGAGTTTGATCGGTTGGCCGACAGCCTCAACGATATGCTCGACCGTATCGAGCGGCTGATGACCGGCCTGAAACAGGTCTCCGACAATATTGCCCACGATCTGAAAACACCGCTGACGCGGATGCGCAACCGGGTGGAATCGGCGCTCTCGGGCAATCATGACGAGCGGAAGTATCGCGCCACCTTGCAGGACACCATCGATGATGCCGATCAGCTGATCCGCACCTTCAACGCCCTGCTGTCGATCGCCCGGGTCGAGGCCGGCTCGTCCGATGCGCCGTTCAGCACCGTCGATGCCGCCGCGATTGCCGCCGATGTTGCCGATCTGTACGAGCCCGCCGCCGATGAAGCCGGCGTATCGCTGTTCCTCGACGCCGCGCAG
>CAXMRP010000176.1:0-9410 GCA_964196155.1 uncultured Polyangiaceae bacterium | reverse complement strand
TTGGCCGCAAGCTGGCATTTTGGACCGGCGGCAATATATCCATCGGCAAGACACTTTGTGGAGATCGCGATACCCATGCATATCCTGTCCTACAAGCCGGGCCACGACGGCCATGTCGTGCATCTGGCCGATGGCAAGCTGGCCTATTCGCTGGAAGCGGAAAAGGATTCTGGCCCGCGCTACGGTCGTATAAATCCGGACCTTTTGCTGCGTGCCTTTGCCCAATCGCCGGCCCCACCCGATGTTCTGGCTATTTCCGGTTGGGCCGGCCGTTTTCGCCCGCTTGGCGAACCGGTGGAGGCAGGCTATCTGGGTGTCGATGACGGCAACAAGACCTCGCGCCAGGGCACCTGGTTTGGCCGCGACATCAACATTTTTTCCTCCTCCCACGAACGCTCACACCTTTTGTGCAGTTACGGCATGTCGCCCTTTCCGCAAGGCCAGCCCTGTTACGCGCTGGTTTGGGAAGGCGTAATCGGTGCGTTTTACCGGATCGATGAAAATCTGAAGATCACCCGCCTGGGCACGCCGGTAGACGGCCCCGGCCATAAATATGCCTATGCCTATGGCCTGGCCGATCCGGGCCTGCCCGAAGATGGCGGTGTGTCGCGACGCGAGGATGCCGGCAAGCTAATGGCGCTGGCCAGCTACGGCACAAGCGATGCGCCTGATGCCGAACAGACGGCGCTGATCGATGCCATCCTCGGATTGCCGACCAGCGATCGTTGGGTCGCCAAATCGGAATTTACCGAAAGCCGCTATTGCAATATCGGCCTCGACCACCCCGATTTCCGCGATCTGGCCAAACATCTGTCCAACGCCCTGTTTGAGCGGTTTCACGACTTTGCCAAAGCCAACATGAACGACGGCCTGCCACTGGTAATTGGCGGTGGCTGCGGGCTGAATTGCGACTGGAACAGCGCCTGGCGGGCAACCGGTCTGTTTTCTGATGTCTTCGTGTCGCCCTGCACCAACGATTCTGGTTCGGCAATCGGCACCGCCATCGACGCCTGGCATCATGGGACGGGCAAGGCCAAGATAGACTGGACCGTCTATGCCGGTGAGGAATTTATCCACGACGCGGCGGACCTTTCCGGATTTGAAGCCGTACCCCGCGATGATGCCGAAATCGCCGCGCGGCTGGCCAAAGGTGATGTGATCGCGCTGGCGCAGGGCCGCTACGAGATCGGCCCTCGGGCGCTTGGCAACCGTTCGCTGATCGCCGCGCCGTTTTCCTCTGACACCCACAAGCGGCTGAACGATATCAAGCAGCGGGAATCCTTCCGGCCGATCGCGCCGATCTGCATGGAGGAGGAGATGGCGCGGTTTTTCTCACCCGCCCATCCCAGCCCGCACATGCTCTATTTTCAGAACGTTGTCGGTGACAGCCTTGCCGCCGTCACCCATGTCGACGGATCGGCCCGCGCCCAGTCAGTCAGCCCAACTGATAATCCGGGCATGTACGCTTTATTGGATGCGTTCAAAGCCGAAACCGGTACAGGCGTGTTGTGCAACACATCGCTGAACTTCAAAGGCACCGGCTTCATCAACCGGATGAGCGATCTGGTCGCCTATGTCCGCGACCGTGGCATCGACGGGTTTATCGTCGGCGACACGGTGTATCGCAAAACCGATTAGGCCGGTTGGTCACCGTGAGTATTATTCGACCACGGCACCCGAACCCGTATTGGCATTCTCCCGCACCGCGACCGAAACACTGTCTTCAATCCGGTCGCTGGGATGCAGGATCACGAGCATGCCCGGCTCAAGGCCGGCAGTGACTTCAGCATGGCCGTCGTTGCGGTGGTCGAGCGTAACCCGCCCCAGCTTGGCGATACCCTCGTTCACGATATAGACGGCCCAGTCAGGCCCGGCCCGGAACAAGGCGCCCAGCGGCACCCGCACGACATTATCGTCGGACCAGATACTGATGCGCACGAACACCCGAAATTCGTGGCCGAGCCGCGCCCATTTTTCTGCCGGCTCTACCAGATCAAGCACCGCTTTGACCCGCTGTTCCTCAATCCCGAGCGCCGAGACTTTCGTGAACCCGGTCGGGTCAACCCGGCGCACCACCGCGCTCAGTACGTCGTCGCCGCCCCACGCCTCGATAGTGGCGCTGGTATTGGCATCGACCTTGACCGCATCGTCGGACAACAGATCGACCACGATCTCCAGATTTTGCGGGTCGCCAATCTCGATCAGGCTTGCGCCGGCGGCAACAACCTGTTCGCTTTCCGCAGCGATCCTCAAAACCACGCCACTGACCGGCGCGCTCAGTACAACGCAGCACTGGCTGTTGATCCGGTCTGCGGACACGTCGCCCGGTTGCATAAGCCGAGCTTCGGCGCTCTCTAGCTCCCGCGCGCGCAACAGCTTGTTCGATTGCGCTTGCAACAGTTCCGCCCGTCTCGTGTCAACGGCAACTACCGCTTGTTCCAGCGCCCGCTCTGATATTGTCCGTGTTTCAGTCAGCCGGTTGGCCCGCTTAAGATCGGATTCCGCCAGCCGCAATTCAGACTGCGCCCGGGCAATTTCGGCGTCGGCCAGTGCGACCGCCGCCCGTGCCGCCTCGATGACCGCCTCCAGTTCCCGCCGTGCCCGCGCATCCAGAAACGACGGGTCAACCGGCAACAATACCGCGACCGTTGTCATACCCTTTTCGACCGGATCGCCGACCCGCAGCGCCGTACGCTTGACCTTGCCGCCGACTGGCGCCGAAACGACATAAATATCGCGGATACGGGTGGTGCCTTCCTCGTCGATGGTTGTCTCCAGCGGCCCCCGGTCAATGACCGCAACATCAACCGGAACCGGCTTGGGCGACAGGGCATAGACAAATCCCCAGGCAACTATTGCCAACACCGCGATCAATATGAAGCGCTTGATCCATTTTCCCGACATCTGCGTCATTCCCGTGTTTTGAGGACCCGGATCATGTCCAGACGGTTGATCCGCCGCCGCACAATGAGCCATGAAACCGCCGAGGCCCCGATCACAACGAGGCCGGAGACGGCAAACGTTCCCGGATCAATCACGAACGGAATCCGGAACAGATCGCTTGCAAACCCCTGGATTGTCACCCAGGCAAAGCTGTAGCCGATCCCCCAGCCGAGCGGTATCGCCAGCACCAGCATCAATGCCAGCTCCACCCTCAGGACATGGGCGACTTCCGCCCGGGTAAAGCCCAGCACCCGCAGGCTGGCCAACTCCCGCGCGCGTTCCGACAATTGAATGCGCGCCGAATTGTAGACGACACCAAAGGCAATGATCACCGCCAGCGTGACATAGACCGTCACCATGACGGTGATATTCTGTTCGATGGTTTCGCGAAATTGCTGCTTGGAAACCCCCTGCAGCGCGATCGTCATGATCACCGGTAGTGACTTGATCGCCATGTAAAGCCGATCAAGATTGACCTCATCAATCGCAATGTGAACGCCGCTCACACGCGGCCCTTCATGCATCAACCGCGACAGCGCTGACATTTCCATATAGGCAGCAAGCCCCACATAGGTTTCGATGATTTCGGTAACCGGTACGGCGATCGTATGCTGCCGTCCGGTCTGGAATGTCACATCAACCAGATCGCCGCGCTGAAGGTGAAGCTGACCCGCCACGCGGCTCGACAGGGCCAAACCGGATTCAGGAACCGTGATCACATTCTGATTCGGATCTAGAACACGGCTGAGATCAGTGTTGGCGGGCTTGCCTGTGATGGCCATGCGCTTTGAGTACTGACCATTCCGCAATACAACGCTTGCGACCCGAAAGGGCTCCACCAGTATTACGCCGGGCAGATTGGCCGCTGCCTGCACCGCCGCCGGTTTCGATGCCCGGGCGAAGGTAAGCGTCGCGTCCTGCCGTTCGGCCTGGAAGAATACCGTTTCAATCATCGAATCGACGGAATCGGCGGAGAACAGGGCCGTCACCAACAATGCAACCGCCAGACTAATGCCCAATATCGTCGTTGCCGCCCGAACAGGTCGCCGCACCAGATGCCGCAGTGCCATGACCGTGAGTTGGGAAAAATAGGCAACCAGATTGATGTGGCCGCCGAACATCTGCCGGTAGACCGTGGGCGCCGCCGGTTGCATGGCCACCGCCGGCGCCAGCGCGATAGTCGTGCCGATCGCCCGCACCGCGCCGACGATCGCCGACGCGATCGAGACCCCGGCGGCAAGGACATAAATGTCCGGATTTTGCCGAAAAATCAGAAACGGAAACGAGAAAAATTCGCCATAAATCTCGGTCAGACCGCGCCCGAGCCAGGTGCCGGCAATAATACCTACCACGATCCCGACCAGCGATATGGCGATGACAAGTTTCAGATAATGCCAACCCACCGCGATGCTGGAATAGCCGATCGCCTTCATCAGCCCGATTTGCTCGCGCTCCAGCGCAATCAGCCGCGACAACACCATGTTGATCAGGAAAGCCGAGACCAGCAGGAAGACCGGCGGAATGACTTTCGCCATCGCCCGCAGCTGGTTCAGTTCGCTGTCCAGAAAGGCATTGGACAGTTGATCGGCCCGGCCGTAGGCGCTGGTGCCGCCATAGCGTTCGAGCAGATGATCAAGCGCTGCAATGGCCTGCGTCTGGTTGGCGCCGCGCATCAGGGTCAGACTGACATCGTTGAACGCACCGGCCCGGTCGGTGATCGCCGCCAGCGCCGTTTCCGACATCCACAACACACCGAACCGGCGCGGATCGGGCACCATGTCGCCGGGGCCGAGCGCATAAACATATTCCGGCGACAGGGCAATGCCGACGATCACCAATGTTCGGCGGGTGCCGTCAATAATGGCGCGAAACCGGTCGCCAATGGCAAACCCGTGCGCGTCGGCAAATGGTTCGTTGATGGTGACTTCGTTAGATCGGCCGGCATCGGGCAAGCGGCCGCGCCGCAGGTATAGCCGGTTCAACACCGGCTCGGCATGATCGGGCAGGGAGAGGGCGATCCCGGTTGCCGGCTCGCGCAACCCCTCAATATCGAGGATGACACCTTGTGTGATCCGGGTTTGCACAGCCGCGACGCCAGGAATTTCGGCAATCCGGTCGGCCAGCCGGTTTGGCGCCCGGGTGGCGGTCGCAAATACATCGCCGAACCGGTAGCGTTCGTAATAGGCCTCCCGGGTTTCCTCCAGCGACCGGTAGGCGCCGACGGCCAGGATCAGCGTCGCCACGCCACAGGCCATGACCAGTGCCACAGCCAGCGCCTGCGCCCACAACCGCACAAGGTCGCGGACCAGCTTGCGATCCAACGCGCTGAGGCCTGTCAACCTGACACTCACCATTTAATCGCCTCCGGCTCGGCCCGCACCTCGTTGACCTCCATTCGGGTGATATTGCCGTCGCCGAAATAAAACACCCGATGCGCCATCTTGCCGATCGCCGCATTGTGGGTAATCAGCGCCGTGGTGGTGCCCAGTTCCTCGTTGATCGCCTTCAGCACTGAAAGCACCCGCGTGCCGGTTGTGGAATCAAGCGCCCCGGTCGGTTCGTCGCACAAGAGAACATTCGGCCGCTTGGCGATGGCGCGGGCAATCGCCACCCGCTGCTGTTCGCCGCCGGACATTTGCGCCGGGAAATGATCCATCCGGTCGGCCAACCCCACCCGGTCGAGCGCCTCGGCCGGCGACATCGGCGATGTCGACACCTCCGTCACAAGCGCAACATTCTCCTTGGCGGTCAGACTGGGAATGAGGTTGTAGAACTGGAATACGAAGCCCACATGGGCGCGGCGAAACAGCGTCAGGCCTCGGTCTGAAAGGGTAGAGAGTTCCGTATCGCGGAACCGGATGGTGCCTGACGTTGCCCGGTCAAGACCGCCAAGAATATTGAGAAACGTCGATTTGCCGCTGCCGGATGGGCCAAGCAGGACGGCCATTTCGCCGGAATAAAGCGCCGCATCAACCCCGCGCAACGCCTGCACGGCCACTTCGCCGGTCTGATAGACCTTGGTGACATTGTGGGTCTGAAAGGCGATTTCGCTCAAGGCAATCCGTCCTGCAAAATATGCCGACACAATCAACCATCTGCGGTCCCACCAGCCTTGCGCTGGATCAAACGACGGCGGACCAGATTTCGCCCCGCGCTGCAAATTCAGCGTCGGGCTGGTTTAGGTGTCCAACACATGCCAATCCTGCCGGTCCATTCAGGTCTGCACCGCCTTAATCGCGCCATCCCGGCAGTAAAATCAATCGCCAAAGCAAAGATTATCCAGATAAGCCGTGAAACTGTTGCAATCTTGAGGGCGGCAATATGGGTACCGATTGCTCGGCTGGGACATCCAAACCACAGCGCGTTGATATTGCTATCTGCAGCACTGCCGCATTACACAGCAGCCATCCGAATTTTCGGAACCAGCAGGTGTCGGATTCCAGTTGGCGCGGTGCTGCCGGGGTCCAGCGCAAAGGAATGCCGATAATTGCCGGATTGAAATTCAGCCGTTCTCCAAATTGTCACCCGAAATGCAAGAGTTCAAATTTGCCCGAAAAATCAATGCCGCCGTTATTGAGAATCCTCATCGACCTGGGGCCGCTGCTATCATTTTTCGTGGTGGAACAATTGTCGAATATATTTCTGGCAACCGGTGTTCTGATGATCGCGGTCATTGCAGCATTTGCTGTCTCGTGGACGATGACCCGGCAAATCCCCATTCTACCCAGCGCAACGCTCGTATTTGTCCTGATATTTGGCGGACTGACCCTTTATCTGGGCAACGATGAATTCATCAAGATCGAGGTGACATTGACCAATGCCCTGTGCGGTCTGTTCCTGTTGGGTGGTTTGGCCATGGGCAAATCCCTGCTCAAAATAGCCTTTGGCGCGGTCATCGATCTCGACAACAAAGGTTGGCGAAAATTGACGATGCGAATGGGCATCTTTTTGATTGCCATCGCAGCGATCAATGAGGTGGTGCGGCAAACCTTGTCGACCGACATCTGGGTGATGTTCCGGGTTTACGGAATTCTTGGAATGACAGCGGTATTTTTTGTCACGCAGATGCCTCTTATCAATCGCCATTTGGTCGACGATTGAATTTCCAGCGGATCACCAGCAAAACGCGCGGCGGCCGCCGGTGCGGTATGAATCAAAAACGACAGGCCAGCGGACAGGGAAAGAACAGGATTTAAACTGTACCATGATTTGTGCCTGGAGTTCCCCCGGTATCGTGGACAGTTATGGACTTACAAACTCTAGCCGTTCACGGGCTCTCCTTTCGTAATTGATTGGTGACTGATAACCGAGTGCGGAATGACGACGCCCGGGATTGTACCAACCCTCAATGAAACCGAAGATGGCCATTCGGGCCCCGGCCTTGGTCTGGAACTTGCGACGGTCGGGCAACTCGCATTCGAGGGTGGCGAAGAAGCTCTCACTACAAAAGCATTGTCGTAGGCATCGCCGACCGAACCCATTGACGGCCGGACACCAGCCTCCTTGCACCGCAGGCCGAAGGCCACCGACGTGTACTGCGATCCCTGATCGCAATGTTGGATTACCTCGCATGGCTTGCGCTGAGCGATCGCCATGTTCATTGCATCGAGCACAAGCTGGGCCTTCAGATTATGGCCCATCGCCCAGCCGACAATGCGGCGTGAAAAGGCGTCCAGAACGACGGCCAGATAGAGGAACCCGGCCCAGGTCGGAACGTAGGTATTATCAGCGACCCAGAGCTGGTTGGGTTCGTCAGCGTAGAAGTTTCGATCGACCAGATCACACGCCGGCCTGATCCGATCATCCCGGAAGGTCGTGCGAGCGGCTTTACGGCGACTAACACAGGCAATACCAGCCGCTTTCATCAGGCGCTCGATCCGCTTGCGGCCCAACTGGATGCCGTCATCGATGAGTTCCGCATGGATACGCGGCGCTCCGCAGGTTGCTCTGGAGCCCGCATGTGCCGCCTTGATGGGTTCTGCCAATGCGGCATCGGCATGAGATCGGAGCGATGGCGGCCGGTCACGCCACGCATGGTAGCCCGATCTTGAGATGCCCAGGCTACGGGACATGGCCGAGATTGGGAAAATGGCTCAGCGGCCTCATCACCGCCCTGAGCCAAAACACGCTCCTTCTCTAATTGAAAAGTGTCCATCAAACCGGGGGAACTCCAACAAACAGGGGTAAGGCGGCCGGTCGGCGGCTATACTCGTTTGCGGCGATGTTTTCTCACCTTTGGAACCAGCCAGAGTGTGAAGCCCGACAGCCCGAAGAAAATCATGGCAATAGCGACAATATCGGCAAGCCAGGTCCGCAGGCCGCCGCCCAGCCAGCCGGATTCATGCAACTCTTTCAGCACTGGACCCCAGTAGTACTTGGTATCGAGTAACTCGCCCGAAGGCGAGAATGTGCGGCGCGTATATGGCGTTTTGGCATAATAGTGGCCAGTCGTCCGCGATATGATGAGAGTGCCCTTGTTGGACACGGCCTGGTAACTCGGGCGTCCATGATACTCGACCTCTTTGTACCGCTGAACGCTTGCACCGGGCCAGACCTGACGGCTCAGTTTGAGCGCCGTTTGGAGCGTAACAGGTTGCGCCGGCGACAATCGATCAAAGCCGGATTCTGAAAATTCCGCATAGCCGAACAAGGCCATGATCGGATTGTAGTGATTGAGATAAAACCCGGTCGCACCTATGACGACGACCCACGGCATGATCATGGCCCCAAGCCAGGAATGAATGGTTCGAAGGAGGCGCAGAACCCGGTTCATGATAGCGCAATCAGCTTATATTGTTTTGGCCGCTTTGCGTAAATTTCATAGCGCCGATTGACCATGAATCAACAGTATAAATGCCGCAGGCGCCAAATGCGCTTCCGCCCTTCGCAAAGGCTTGTCGTCAAGTAGATGATCTGCGGATAACCGTCACCATCCCGGCAACCGCCAGCCCAACTACCGCACCCGGCAATCTGGCTAGCATTGCCCGTCCTCCCGTCTTGTTCGACAGGTCTCTCCAGGCCGCATTTGTTTGAAGGCTAACAGGCGGCGGGGCCGTCAATTGATATGAGTCCGAAAGCGCCGTTGCCGAGAGCCGACGGTGAAAAGATTTCGGCTATGACCGGCACCACTCCGCCAATTTCGCGCCAAACGCACAAAAATACGCACAAATACGCACGCCGAAGGTCGGTGATTGTCGCGTAAGTCATTGAAATTGCTTGGCTGGGGAACCTGGATTCGAACCAGGATCGACGGAGTCAGAGTCCGTACATATTGACTCGGTGCGTTCCCAAATAACCGTATATTATCAGCAGGTTAGGTCATTGAGTGCCTCGTTACATGTCGCGTCATGCTGCGAAATAATACTAAGCGTTTTCAATGGCTTCCAAATAGCCACCGCAACTCCACGCGACATGCGCGCGACATGGCACAATCAAAGAAGGGGTCAGGCACGGACACCCTCAATCTG
>CAXMRP010000175.1:0-22766 GCA_964196155.1 uncultured Polyangiaceae bacterium | reverse complement strand
AGTGTTCAAATCCTACGATGACATCGTCGCCCATTGCTGCGAGGCCTGGAACAAGCTCATCGACCAGCCGTGGCGCATAATGTCCATCGGCATGCGCGACTGGGCCTATGAGTGCTGATCAGTGCGGGTTGGTATAAGCCTCAAAATCGGCCCAGATTCCGGCAATTATCGCAGGGGCTGTAACAATTGAAACAAAACACGACATCAAAGACCAACATGGGACGATTACATGTCCTGCAATCGGAGGCCGCTCCAATCGGGATTGTGGCCTCGTTACTCAGTTTCTGGAGATGATGATGACAGTCCTGACACCCCGCCGCCGCGCCGCCCACCAACAGCACGGCCGTATCGGCGCAGTTGGCGCGGTCCTGTTTATTGCCATTGCCTCCGTGCTTATCGCATCGAAGGCCCACGCCCGGCCGGACGTTCGCCAGATGAGTTGTCAACAGGTCAACGCAACCATCGCGCAGTCGGGTTCAGTTGTTCTGTCGATCACCAACACCCGTTATTCGCGATTTGTGGCAAGCACCAGTTATTGCGACTTCAACGAACGGGCTCGCCAGACCTATGAGGCGACCGCCGATACGCCGCGGTGCCGGATACGGTATATTTGTGAGCAAATTATCCCGGCATTTGGATTTAATTGAGGATGGCGACAAACTAAATGGCGGGCAATTGGATCGAATGACGCTGAAGGGCTTTGTTCGACCAAATGCTCACCTTGGGTCGCCAGATCAATCTGAAGTTTTCGGTTTGAACTGAGCTACTTACGCTCACCATCTCGCGCAGTTTTCAGACTGGTTGATATCCGGTTCATCTTCTGATTCAAGATTGAATATATCCAGACTCTTGTCGCAGATCGCACGGACGAACCGGCAAAGAGCCACCCTGTCCCTTGAATAAATACGCCAGCCCCGGTGCGCGGAGCATCATAGCTCGGCCAACCGAACCCATGCCTTTGCACCGGGCGGTAACACTTCCCAATGCCGCCATCCGTTCAAATTCACCGGCCGACCAGCCCCGGTCCGGGCCACCGCATTCAGCGCCGCTGATGGAGACTTGTGAGTGCCGCCGCCGACTGCCCATGCCCCTTTGGCAATCATACCTTCAAAACTTATACCGCCGTAGGCTGCGCGCAATTTTGTACCGTTGGGCAAGAATATTGCCAGGCCAGTGCGGCTGATTTTCGACCAACCACCATCAGAGACACCACCGCTTTTGGCGCGGGCACCCTTGGCCGGCGTGCCATTGGCCAGTTGTCCAGTGCGGGGATTACCAGCGCTGCCATCAAGCCCAAGAATGCGGCGCAATATTGTATTGTCGGATTCCTCAAATGTGATGCGGGCCGCCTCGATCCGCCGATGCACATCAATGTCGATGGTAATTTTGCGGTCGTGATCTGACGCAATTCCGGAAGCCGCGTCAGCGCCTTGCGCGTCCTTGCGCCGGGATTTTTTTGGCCGTGCTTCTTGTTGCCGGGTTTTGCTGATTCCGGCATTTTTTATGCCGCGTTTCTTTTTCGACGATTTGCCCTTGGTCATCACACCCTGCCCGCGCCATATTTCAAGCGCGCCACGACCCACATTGGAATTACTATCTTTACGATAGCAGACAGAGTCCAGATGAAACGGGCCGCTCGACAGCGGCAAGTGAGCGCAGTACCTGATGGAGATGGATGACGCTCTGACCAAGGCGCCGGATTCTGGCGGACTGCCGGCGCTATTTTCCGATTGGTTTGCTGGCCGTGGATGGCAGCCGCGTCCGCATCAGCTTGACCTTCTGGCGCGGGCGCAGGCCGGGCATTCGGTGCTGCTGATTGCGCCGACCGGCGCCGGCAAGACCATGGCGGGTTTTCTGCCGAGCCTCGTTGATCTTCACCAGAGCGGACCGGCACGACCGGGTGAGCCAGTTTTCGGCCCGCACACGCTTTATGTTTCGCCGCTCAAGGCGCTGGCCGTCGATATTGAGCGAAATTTGACCCAGCCGGTCACTGAAATGGATCTGCCGATTCGCATCGAGACCCGCACCGGCGACACCTCGGCCCACAAGCGGCGGCGGCAGAAGATCGTTCCGCCCGATATCTTGCTGACGACGCCTGAGCAGATTGCACTGCTGATTGCGCAAAAAGATGCTCGCCGGTTTTTCTTACGGCTCAAGACCATTATTTTCGACGAACTTCATTCGCTGGTCATCTCCAAACGCGGCGATCTGCTGGCGCTCGGTCTGTCACGGCTTCGGGCGCTGGCGCCAGGCTTACAAACCATCGGCCTTTCAGCAACCGTCGCCGAACCGGACGATCTGTGTGCCTGGCTTGCCGCCCAACATGACGAAACCACCGATAATGTGGGCACTGGCCGGTCGCTGGCAGATCGAATTGAGGTCACAGGCGGGGCGCGGCCGCAGATCAACATCATTGAGACTGAAGAGCGGATGCCGTGGTCGGGTCATTCGGCGCGCCACGCCATTCCCGCCATCTATGAGGCGGTAAAAGCGCATCGCACAAGCCTGCTTTTCGTCAACACAAGGTCCCAAGCCGAATTGCTGTTCCAGGGGCTGTGGGCGGCCAACGCCGACAGTCTGCCGATTGCACTGCATCACGGTTCGCTGGATCAAGGCCAGCGCCGCAAGGTGGAGGCGGCAATGGCAGCGGGCAAATTACGGGCTGTGGTCGCAACTTCGACGCTGGATCTGGGCATCGATTGGGGCGATGTTGATCTGGTAATCCACGTCGGCGCGCCAAAGGGGGCAAGTCGTCTGGCGCAGCGGATCGGCCGGGCCAATCACCGGATGGATGAGCCTTCGCGCGGCCTGCTGGTGCCGGCCAACCGGTTCGAAGCGCTGGAATGTCAGGCGGCGCTCAATGCCAATTATCTGGGTCATCAGGATACGCCAGCGCTGAAGCCCGGTGCGCTGGATGTATTGTGCCAGCATATATTGGGCGCAGCGGTTGCCGAACCGTTCGATGCCGTTACGCTTTTCAACGAAATTACTGCCAGTGAGTCCTACCGTACTTTGGATTGGGAAACATTTGAGCGCTGTGTCGATTTTGTGGCGACTGGTGGCTATGCGCTGCGGGTCTATGAACGGCACGCCCGCATCCGCAAACGCAAGGACGGTTTGTGGGCGCTGACCCATCCGCGCATCGCCCAGCAATACCGGTTGAACGTTGGCACAATTGTCGAGGCACCAATGCTGCTAATCCGGCAGATCAGGCGCGTGTCGTCGATCGGCCGTGGCGGGCGGGCGCTCGGCAAGATCGAGGAAGGGTTCATCGAAGCGCTGGTCAAAGGCGACACGTTCCGTTTTTCCGGCACGACGCTGCGATTTGAAGGCATCCGCGAAAACACCGTTTATGTGACCCCAGCGCAGACTGAGGATGCCCGCATTCCCTCCTATGCCGGCGGTAAATTTCCGCTCTCTACTTATCTGGCCGACGTAGTGCGCGGCATGTTGGCCGACCCGCAAAGCTGGGATCAGTTGCCGCCACAGGTTGCTGGCTGGCTGCGGTTGCAGGCGGAAAAGTCGCTGCTGCCCAAACGCGACCAGCTGCTGGTCGAAACGTTTCCGCGCGCCGACAAATTCTACATGGTCGCCTTTCCGTTCGAGGGCCGCCTAGCCCATCAGACACTTGGCATGTTGCTCACCCGCCGGTTGGAGCGAGCCGGTGCGCGACCGCTGGGTTTCGTCGCCAGCGATTATTCGATTGCCGTGTGGGGCCTGCGCGATATGGGCGCGATTTTTGCCCGAGGTGAGCCAAGCCTCGGCGCCCTGTTCGATGAGGATATGCTGGGCGACGATCTGGAGGACTGGCTGGCCGACTCCTACATGCTGAAACGCACCTTCCGGACCTGCGCCGTGATTTCCGGCCTGATTCAACGCCGGCATCCGGGCCTGGAAAAGACCGGCCGGCAAGTCACCGTCTCCACCGATCTGATTTACGACGTCTTGCGCGAGCACGAACCGGACCACATCCTGCTACAGGCCACCCGCGATGACGCTGCATCGGGACTTCTTGATATTCGGCGGTTGGGCGAAATGTTGTCGCGCATCAAGGGGCGAATCGTGCATCAACAGCTTGAGCGCGTTTCGCCACTGTCGGTGCCTATCCTTCTCGACATTGGCCGGGAGGCGGTGGCCGGCGACGCGAACGATGATCTTATCGCCGAGGCCGCCGGCATTGCACCGGGCGAACTGGAGACCGGTGGCGATCCCTGGACAAATGGAGCGGCCGTCAACGATGGTATTGAACCGGCAATACGCCAACCGCGCGATCGCGCAGGAGGACGGTCCGAAGGGCGCCGCCGCCCAGCGCGACGTCGATCGTCTGGAAATGGCTGAACTACCGGTTCATCTGGCCGGCGTTCGCATCGCACTCGATCCGGCCGGTGCGGTGTGGCTGCCTGACCATCGGGCACTGATTGTCGCCGACCTTCATCTGGAAAAAGCGACCAGCTTCGGTGTCGGGCGCGTGCGAAAAAACTTTCTGCCGCCCTATGACACGCGGGCGACGTTGCTCAATCTGACGCAGCTGATCGCACGGCGAAATCCCGCGCTGGTGATCTGTCTGGGTGACAGTTTCCACGACCGGGGCGGACCGGACCGGCTGGGCGATCAGACCCGGCAGATTACCGCCCTTCAGGCCGGCCGCGACTGGTTGTGGATCACCGGCAATCACGACCCCGAACTTCCGGCGCATATCGGCGGCGATGTGGCGGATCATATTCAACTGGACGGCCTGCATCTTTGCCATGAGCCGGGCGAATCCACGGGTGGCGGCGATAGTGGCAATATCGCCGGGCATCTGCATCCGGTTGCCAAAATTCGCACGCGCGGGCGCACCGTGCGGCGGCGGGCCTTTGTCTGCGACCAAAGCCGGCTGATCGTTCCGGCATTCGGTGTGCTCACCGGTGGGCTCAACGTGCTTGATCCGGCCTTCGCCCGGTATTTTGGCCACGGCGGCTTGCGCACTTATATGCTTGGCACGCGGCAGGTTCATGCGATTGGGGCGGCGGCGCTGCGCCCGGACCGAGATCGCACTGCCCGCGTATGATCTGGCCATTGCGGCCCCGGTTCGGCCATGGCAAGACGGCGGGCATGTCTGAACGAAATTCGGAAATCCTCGTCCGGCTGTTGATGCCCGCCTACCGTATTTTGCGGCGGATAGCGCGGAGGTTTTATCGTTCCGATCAGGAGATATCGGAGCGCGATCATCGCCGGGAGTTCATGCGCCGTGCCTTCAAAGCGCTGGCGTTTAACGGAATCACCGGGGACTATGCCGAGTTCGGCTCCCATGGCGGCACAACCTTCAACCTTGCCCACAGGGAAATCCGCCGCCACAAGCGCCAGAGAATGATGTGGGCGTTTGACAGTTTTCAAGGCCTACCCGAGCAAGACGGCACCGACGATTATCATCCAGGCTGGAAGCGCGGCAAAATGGCGACCAGCGTCGATACGTTCCGTGCGCTATGCAGGAAAAACGGTATTCCCGCTACCGCCTACCGGACCGTGCCGGGCTACTATGACGAGACAATCGGTGATGTGGCGGCCGATGCGCCCGACCTTCCAACCGACATCGCGCTCGCCTATGTGGATTGCGATCTCTACAGCTCGACGAAAATTGTCCTCAGTTTCCTGATGCCCCGTATCAAGCAAGGGTCGATTATCGCGTTTGACGATTATTTCTGCATCTCCGACCGGCAGTTGGCCGGCGAGCGGCGGGCAATGCTGGAAGCCTTTGTCAATCATCCACACTTCAAGCTATCGCCATTCGTTCAGTATGGCTGGCATGGCATGTCGTTCATTGTGGAGGATCGGGCGCTGGTCGATGCGGCAAATGGCGTGAGTGGCATCACAGGAATCTGATTTTTGTTGGGCAGTTTCCGGGCGGAAAACCGGGAACCGCTTATCCATGAAATTGCACTAGTCCTTGCGGAAGATAACGCCTGCAAACCAGCCGGTCGCGATCGCAAGCGCCACGGTCATCAGGCCATAAATAAATCCGTTTGAACGGGCGAATTTGGCAATTTGATCGCTAATTCCGGTTTTGGTGACAAGCAGATTTTCCGTCCGCGCGGCGACGAGTTTTTCGTGACGGAAAATGAAAACGCTGACCCGGAAAGTACCGACCGGAATGATGGTTGGCAGTTCAAATGTGGTTCTGAAAACACCCGGTGCGAGAAATTCCACCGCCTCCGGGTTTTCGATATAGAGCCCCTTGTCCTTGCGGATCTGGATGAGCGCTTCGGCAAAAGCATGGTCGGCTGGATCATATGCAGAGCGAACAAAATTCAGATTGTCGAGCCCGAGCTTGTACTGCCGAAGCAATTCTTCGCTGGCGCCTTCAGCCAGATTGCCGCTCATATGGGCCACATAATATGACGGCACCTTGAAGAACGAATGGGATGCAGCATTCACCCACAGGCCAAGGATCCGGTCCTTGCGGCGGGCAACGATCTCCTCTTCCGGACCACGCACGACGACGGCCACTTCATAGTCGGTTTCGATTTTCCCTTCAGATTGCGCATCGCCGTCATTGGCGCCAACAACGACGTCACCATTGGTGATGGCACCGAACACGACGATCTGCTCGCCGGTGAAGCTGGAATTAATCTCAATGCCGCTGTCGGACAGGGTAGAGATCAATTTTTCGGCGCTCGTAGCGGGATTGATCGCCATTGTCGCTACAATCGCAATTCCGGCGCACACTGCCCTCAAGTGACGAATGCAATGGCCTGGATTACACTGGTTCGGTCGAATGTCTTGACCCATTTTAATGTCCTCCCGGTCCAGCAAGTGAATACAGGAAATCCGGCTCAACAATCAGCACCATGAGGAATCGAACGCCAACGGCCAGCACCATGACCGCCAACAGGGCACGCAACTGTTCGGCTTTCAACTTCTGTCCGGCCTGAGCACCGAACTGTGCGCCGATGGCACCGCCGACCATCAACATGAAGGCCAGCATGACATCGACGGTGAAGTTGGTCGTCGCCTGCATCACAGCAGTAAATGCGGTGACGAACATGATCTGGAAGAGCGATGTGCCGATCACCACGTTGGTCGGCACCCGCAACAGATAGATCATCGCCGGCACCATGATGAACCCGCCGCCGACGCCCATGATTGCCGACAGCACGCCTACTGCGGCACCGATGGCAACTACGGGAATAGCGCTGACATACAATTTGGAGCGCTTGAAGCGCATCTTGAACGGCAGCCGATGCACCCACATGTGCTGACCGGGCTTGCGCATGGAGACCGGGCCGCCAGCCTTTTTGGCGCGGCGCATGGCGCGCAGGCTTTCCAGCAGCATCAGCGATCCGATGACACTCAGGAAGATGACGTAGGAAAGGGCGATGATCAGGTCGAGTTGGCCGATCTCGCGCAAATATCGAAACAGCTGGATGCCAACAGCGGCGCCGACAACGCCACCGGCCAGCAGCACCAGGCCCAAGGTGATATCCAGCGATCCGCGCCGCAGATGGACCAACGCTCCGGAAAAGGATGAGGCGGCAATCTGACTGGCCTCGGTGCCGACCGCAACGGCAGGCGGAATGCCGATGAAGATCAGCAGCGGAGTCATCAAGAATCCGCCACCGACACCGAACATGCCTGACAGGAAACCGACCGCCGCTCCCATCCCCATGATGGTGAAAATGTTGACAGTGATTTCCGCAATCGGAAGATAAAATTGCACGTTGGCGCCTGGCCGGGAGGGCGTTGAAGATCGTTACTCTTCCCCAACTATAAGCGCCTGTTTTGAGCCCGAGTCAAACGCCAGCGGTCGCGGAAAATGTGCTCTTCGGCAAGTGGTTACCGGCAAATGACCCGACCACGGGCCGCAGTGACCGGAAATGCTGCGACCGGACCGGCTATTCGTTCAGAACTCAACAATCGGTTGGGCCAGAATCCACAGACTGAGCATTGTGTAAGCAATCATCAAAATCAGCATCGGCAACTGGCTTCGCAAGGCGCGCCTGGGTTCGATGAAAACCTGTAACGCGACGCGGTGTCCAATCGTGATGGCAGCAATGTGACCTGCGACAATCGCAATCACGCTGGTTATCCAGGCAAAGCGAGCGCCGACAATGGCAATGTCTGGTTGATAGCCGGCGGTGCCGAAAAGATTCCAGCCAAAGCCCAAGGGATCAGAAACCAGCGGGATGATGGATTGACCCCAAATCAGGAGATAGGTGGCGTAGTGGGCCAGGTGATAGGCGATGGCTATGGGCACCAGCGCTGGCGCGAACCGCTGCATCAAGTCCAGCGGTGACGGGTTGCCCGCAATGCTCCCTGGCAATTTGGCATCGGTGATGAGGGCGGCATTTGCTGTCATCGCCATGAGGCGGCAGGTCAGCGCAAAAATCGCATAGAACAGCACCGGTAAGCTAAACAGTCCGGTGGTGTGGATCAGCCTGTCAGCGATTTCCTTGCTGAACAGCCAGTCATAGCCGCCGGTGTGATAAATGTTGAGCGCGCCAACTCGGACTGACAGCCACAGTGGCGTTTCGCGGATGCCATCAAAGGCAACGATCGCCAGCGCGACCATAATGAAGGCAACGGCTGACCGGCCTCCCTCGATGCCGGCCAGCAGCCCCTTGCCGAAACCGCGATAGCGCCGGGCGCGCAGATCAAACGGCGCAAAGCGGGAAAACATGTGAAAGAAACGGGAGAAGCAATCCGCCTGTTCTGTCCAGGCGGCAACACCAAATCGGGCCATGCCGATCCACAGGACAGATGAATAGGCAAGGATCGCAAACGCCAGATTACGCGGCACGGAACCGGATTGCCAGATCAGTTCCGCCCAACCAAATAATAAAAAAGCCGCCACCGCCGGCCACTGACCGATACGGGCCGGTATCGGCGCCTTGGCGACAAGTCGTCGGCCGGCGAACTGCATCCAGAGCGCACCACCGTATCTTCCAATGATCGGCAGCGGATTGATATAGTGCCACAAGTCACCAATCAGCGCGCTGACATAGGCAAGACCGACCCACCAAATGATCCAGACCGAGACCGGCAAGATATTGGTGAAGGGATCGTTCTGGCTGCCGAACAAGCCGGCCAGAACAAGGCCAACAAAGACCAGCACGCAAAGGCCTGCGACTAATGAATGGGGACGTTGGCCATCTGAATCTGCCGGACTGTCGGAATTGCGCCGGTCAGCCGGCGGGGTAACCCCGGGTCGGGCAAACCTTGCGACCCAGACAAAGGACAGGGCGACTGTCGCTCCCGCGCCAGCAAGATTGAGCCATAGCGGCAGAGGCAAATCGTAGCGGCCGCCAAATGCATGGGCATTCGCGCCCGATGCACCTATCGCCAAGTATATTGGCGTGGACGCCCTGAGAGCCACCAGTGGCAGCTTAAATTGGAATTTCACCACATCGCCATGCTTGTGTTGCCCGGAAAGAAATTTGTCGGCGTCAGCGCGGGTGGACTTCCACATAGATCAGGACCTTGTGGGCATGATGATGGCCAAACGCGTGCGCTTCGATGGGGAACCGTCCGGCAGCCCTTGCCTTGAATGTGGTCGTGGCGTCGCCATTTTCGGGAATTTCAGTTTCCACATTGTAGCCGTGGAGATGCAAGACGGCGCGCTCATCGCTTTGCCAGCGCAGTTCGATCGCCTCGCCCTGGGTGACCCGAATTATTCCAGCGCCTGGACCTGTCTCCACCGCAGGACCGGACACGGATCGCTGCGCGATCTTCAGTTCAATAATGACGGGTTCGCCAGCCCGACTTGTCGGCACGGTTGCCAGCCCGATCAAGCATGCAGCCACAAGGGCGAGTGTTTGTACCAGTGGGGATCGCAAAGCGCGGATTGCAAAGCTGAACATGTGCGGCACCTATCTCCGGACAGGGCGGACACAGATTGCCCGCCCTCGCCGCATCAACACTACATCGCGCCGGTTACTATCGCCTTGCGCTGACGCAATTAGATGGCGCGGGCTTCCAGCGCGGATATCAGCAGCGGATCGATCTCGCCGGAAACCGGCAGTCCTGCATCGCGCTGGAAGGCGGAGATGGCGCGTTGGGTGCGCGGGCCGAATATCCCGTCCGGCCGTCCAACCTTGTAGCCGGCAGTGCGCAAAAGTTGCTGTGTACGCAGCACGGTATTAGGGGATTTAAGATTGTTTCCGCTAGCGGATGCAGCCTGCCAGTTATCGATCGGGCGAACCACGATATTGGCGGTTGGCGCCGAGGGTGAAGGCCGGAAGGCTTTGACAAACGCAGCCGCTTCATTGAGGTCTGAAGCGGGCAGAGCGCTGGCCACTGTGTTGCGACGCTCGGCAGCCTGCTCATCGCCGGATTTGGCTGCAATCGCGAACCATTTGTACGCCTCACCCAGGTCTTCGGGAACGCCCAAGCCGCGGGCATGAAGAATTGCGATGTTGAACTGGCTGTCACGCACACCCAGTTCGGCGGCACGCTGGAACCATCCTGCAGCAGCTGAAAGATCGGGATTGCCACCGGCGCCTTCAGCGTACAGGACTGCGAGATTGTGCATGGCCTTGGCATTGCCGGCAACGGCGGCGCGCCGGTACCAGGATTCAGCGGTGCGCAGGTTCTTTTCCACGCCGATGCCTTTTTCATAGATCGAACCAAGCCGGTACTGCGCCGGTGCCAGGCCGGATTCGGCAGAGCGTTGGTACCAGCTTGCCGAAGCGGCGGAATCAGCGGCAACGCCACGTCCTTCAGCAAGCCGGATGGCAACTTCGAACATGGCAACCGGATCGCCCTCGGACGCATTCTGCCGCAGACGATTCGGTCCGATCGCGGCAGGCGGCGCCGCAAATTTGATCGCTTTGGCCGGTGCCTGGTTGCCGACAGCCAGTGTAGTCTGGCGGATGTCGGGCAGCGCCACGATTCGGGCCGGCTCGGCTGCCATTTTTTCCTGTGCAGCCTGGGCCGAACGGCTGGACGGTTGCAGATGGACCGGCGCCTGCGGATTACCAAATGCAGTAGCTTCATCGGGCTTGGCGGCGATTACGGTTGTGGACTTCTGCTGCGAGGTCGGCAAAGTTGCCGTGATGCGTCCGTTGCCATCGCGACTAACAGACAACGCGTCTGTTTGTGCAGCGGCCATTGCCGCATTCTGGTTGGCAACCGGTAATGTGATGGCCGGAAATTGTGCGCTCGATCCGCCGTCACCGGATGTTGAGTTTGCCAGGGAAGCAGCCATCTGCGGGCTTCCTGTGGCGTCTTGCATCGGCGTGCCGGCGACAGCGGACTCGTCCATCGCCGCAGCGGGTTCGGCCATTGTCGGCGATTTTGCCATGGCTTCCGGTGCGACGACTATTTCGCCACCGTCGTCGGCACCGACAATAAGAAGGTCATCGGCAAGGACATTGTCGGCTGACATATCGCCATCGGACATATCTGCCATCATAACCGGATCGGCATCGGAGCCAGCAGCAGGTCCCGCCGATGACATCTGGACCGTATCGCCACCCATAATGCCGAATGGCAACATGCCGCGCTGGGCCATTAGGACCGTGGTCAGCACGATCACTAGAATAAGAGCGCCGCCCAATACGAGATAACGGCGGGCATTGAGGCCGGTGACAACCCGGGACAACAGTGAACCGTCGTTGGCAATTCCGTTGGTGCGCTCGGCTTCCATTGCTTCGGCGGCAGCCGCCTGTGCAGCGCGGCGCGCCGCCATCAGAAAATCATTACTGCCGGGCAGATGATCGGCGTCATCTTTTGCTGCGGCGTCATGTTCGGCGGCCTGACCGCTCATCGGAGGCCTGTCAGCCTGACCGGAAGCTTCCATGGTGTCGCCTGCCAAATCCGCTGTTGCCGAACTCGGCGCACCATCAAGCGATGAACTCATCAGCGCATCGGTTCCTGGCTCCAGCGGCAGATCGCCAGCCGTTCCGGGAATGGCATCGTTGTCGGTCATGTCCGGCGAGAATGATTCCGTCCGTCCGCCTGTCGCGCGACGCAAAAGCTGGCTGGGCGTCAACCGACCGAGCAGGCTGGTATTGGGTGTTTCGGCCTGTGCCAATTCTGTCTGGTCGCGCGGTTCAGCGCTCCCGCCATCAAGGCTGATGCCGTTATCGATATTGGACAGTGTTTCGCCGAGAGCATCGGTGCGCATATCGTCAGCCAGACTGATGTCGGACACTGCAGATTTCAGAACATCATCGGCGGCGATTGGCGTGTCCGGGTGCTCGATGCTGATGGCCGCACTGCCGATCGGATCGGCATCAGTGCCTTCATTTTCGCCAGTCGCGTCAGAAGCGAAAACAGCCGCAGCATTGGTGTCCATTGACACTGATGCCTGGGATGAGGCGACTTCTTCAGTTTCCGTGACAGTAACGGATTCTTCGGCGAGAGATTCAGAGCCAGCCACTTGGCCGGATGGATAACTCGGGTTTTCAGAAACATCTGAGGTCTGCGCCGCAGGCCGGTTTGCGCCGTCGCCCTCAAGAAAAGCCATTCGTTTGACTACCGCTTCCAATGATCCATGGACCGAATCCATGGCCCGTCGGGAATTTTCCTCTGTGGCGGCGGCTGACTCTTTCAATATGGAGATGTCGGCACTCAGCGAACGGGCGATTTCAGTAACGAGGCCGACCATCTGGCTGGCATCTTCGCCATCGACAGCGGCGTGCGCTGGCGCATTATCTGAGATTTCGGCAGGCTTTGCGGTCAACGATACCTGGATGTCCTGAAGCCGGGCATCGATTTGCGCCAGCGCACCATGATCAGTTTCCGGGCTTTCGATTAGACGAACAATCCGGCCCATCTGGTCTTCCAGATCACGGAACGTAACCGGCGGTGCTTCGGGCATCTTGTTCAGGCGCTCGGCGATATCCTGAAGGATCGGCACAATCGCCGAATCAGGGCTACCGCCCTCACCCGGCATCGAACGCAATTCGCGGCGAAGGGTTGCAATATCGCCTCGCAGATCGGCGACGTCTTCAAGCGCAGTCAAGTCATCAAGAGAGGCCAACGCATGGGTCAGGCCTTCGAGCTTTTCTTCCAGCGCCAGCGACATCCCGGCGCCCGATTGCGGGGCGTTTTCGAACCGTTTCAATAACGCTGCGAATTGCTGGGTGGCGCCGCCACCGCTCTCACTGGCATCAAGGCGTCCGGAAATCGCATCAAGGCGATCACGAATTTCGTCCAGGCCAACACCCGGCGCGCCGGGAGTACCGCCAGCACCTCGAACAGCAGATTCCAGGGCACCGATGCGATTGGCGATCGGCACCAAATCGGCGCGGGACAGACTTTCGGTCGATTCCAACCGTGCTGTAATCGCCTGCAACTGGCTGGCTACTTCTCCACCACCATCGGCGGAACCAGCCGGCAGTGATTCAAAGTTCGCCGACAGATTGTCGAGCCGCTCGGCAAGTCCGGATACCGATTCATCGCGCAGACTATCAAGTCGAACCAGGATGTCAGCCAGCCGGGTCTCTATCCCACCAAGTTCGACGGACGGGCCTTTTTCACCCAGGTGATCTATGCGCTCTATGAGTTGGCCAAGCCGGCGGTGCGTTTCAGCGGAATCCGGGTCGGGCCGGTCGCGCAGATCAGTGACAATCTGCGCCAGGTCGTGCAGCTGGGCGTCGACCTTTTGCAGCGTCTCGCCCCCGGTACCGGCGATTTCCATGGAATCGACCTTGGCTACAAGGCTTTGGATACGGGCATCGACGACCGAGAGATTTTCTCGCGAGGGAAGTTCTGCCAGAGCGGTGCGAATGCTCTCAAAATTGCTCAATAATTCCTCTGGCGCGGCTGGGCCGGCCCCCGCAGCGACTTCGATATTGCCGATGCGCTCCATGAGCTGATTGAAATTTCGATCGATGGCCGCAAGGGCTGCGGGCGCAACATCGGCGCCACTGATGCTTGCAGCTATCGTATCCAGGCGTTCCTGAAGTGACGAAAACTGCGCGGCCGCTGGCGCATCGCCGCCTTTCAACCTGTTCCCGAGATCAGCAAGCTGGGCCTGAATGCCCTCAATGCGTTCGATGACGATGGTTTCGGCCTTGGCCATGCCATCCATGTGTGAGCCGATTCGAGCGAGTTCTTCCGGGCTTACCCCGGATGCCGATTGCCGGGCGATATTGGCCAGCGCGTCGATGCGCGCCTCGATGGCGGCAAAATTTTCCCGATAGTCCGGCATGGCTGATGCATCGCCGCCGCGGCTTCGGGATTGGCCGGCCGCGGGCGCGTGGCCCATGATATCCAGTCGGGATTCAAGCTTGTCGAGCATATCCAGTATTCCGCTTTTGGTGTCAGCAGCCGAATGGGGGCGGGTTGAAGGAAGCGACGTTGTTGAAAGGCTGGGCGTTTCAACACGGCGGGAAAGCGCTTCAACGGCGCGATGAAGATCAGATGACGTGACGCCTGGCTCGCTGCCCCCGGTGGCAACCAGTTGACCATTGTCGTCGAACCGCGCGTCCATCAGGCCGGAAAGCGGATCGCCAGCCGGTGCCGACGGGAGATGCTGCGCACCCGCATTGTCAGGACCGGCATCGCCGGCTTCACCCGGCTCAAAGGACTCATCCGAAGTGGAGTTCCAGGATTTCCGCGCGTTCATTGCTTCTCCTCGGCGGCTGCGCATCGGGCCTGATGCACAGCAGATTTTCACGGGAAATCGAAACGCAACGCGACTCCGCCTTGTGTGCAGAAGAGGCAATCATGGTAAATATGAGGTTAATCTGGTGGGTTCGGATTCATATTTTGGTCAAAAAGATTTATTTTTTTCGAAGCGGCCTCGGCTGTCGGAGACCCAACTTGCGAGTGCAGTTGACTTTTACGTAACGGTCAACGCATATGCCGCCGCAGTTTGCAGTGCCGATCTCATCACCTGGGCACGCTGATACGGGAGCACGGCGATGAAATACACGATCGGCGATTTGTCGAAGGAATTTTCCGTCACCTTGCGGACGTTGCGATTTTACGAGGACAAAGGGCTGCTCAACCCGGCGCGCAAAGGCCAGATGCGGATTTACAATCGCCGCGACCGGGCGCGCCTGAAACTGGCGCTGATGGGAAAGAAGGTCGGCTTTTCTCTCAATGAAATCAAAGATATGCTGGATCTATACGACCTCAAGGACGGCCAGGTTGTACAACTCAAGGTCGCCCTTGGGCGGTTCACCAAACAAATTAATGTGCTGGAAGATCAGAAATCGGAGATCGAGACGGCGATTGGCGAACTGACCCGGACTCGGGACGTCGTGGCCGGGATGTTGCGCGAGCGTGAGTTGCAGGAAGCCGCTGAGACCGGTGCAATCGCGGCGGGCGCCGTCTAGGTTTTACCCGCCGGCGCAAACCCGATATTTTGGTGATGGCGCGCCGCGATTTGCTATTTGTTATAAATGTGCAATTTCTGATTGATGACCAGCCCGACCCAGCCATTGTTCCGAATTATCGCGTGGTTTGGTGTTTTGGTCTGGTTTATTGCAGGTTTGCGATTGGTTCGGTTAGGCACCAGACTTGACGGGCGACTGGTTCAGGATCAAGTATATGTAGTTGACGTTTACGTAAACGTAATTTCGGGAGATTGCCATGCCTGTTTATTCAGCGCCCGTCGATGATGTTCTGTTTTTGCTGAACGATGTCCTGGGAATTGACCGCCACTCCAATTTGCGCGGCTTTGGCGAAGCGACACCGGACATGGTGGCGGCGATCCTTGCCGAGGGCGGGCGATTCGCCGGGGAAGTTTTGCAGCCGCTGAACGCCAATGGCGATTCGCAAGGCTGCACCCGCCACGACGACGGACGGGTCACCACCCCGGACGGTTTCAAGGCGGCCTACGATACCTATTGCCAGGCCGGGTGGGTCGGGCTTGCCGCACCGACCGAGTTTGGCGGCCAGGACCTGCCGTTTGCGCTGGCGGCGGTGATCAATGAATTCACGACCTCGGCCAACATGGCCTGGAGCATGTATCCCGGCCTGACCCAGGGCGCGATCGCGGCGTTCATCAAACATGGCACACAGGAGCAGAAGCAGACCTATCTGCCCAATCTGGTGTCGGGCAAATGGACCGGCACCATGAACCTGACCGAGCCCCATTGTGGCACTGACCTGGGCCTGATCAAATCAAAAGCAGTACCGGGTGACGATGGCACCTATGCGATCACCGGCCAGAAGATTTTTATCTCGGCCGGCGACCACGACCTGACCGAAAACATTGTCCATCTGGTGCTGGCCCGCATTGACGGCGCGCCAGAAGGCACAAAGGGAATCTCCCTGTTCGTGGTGCCGAAGTTCATACCCGACGCGGACGGCAGTCCGGGCGAGACAAATGGTGTCAGTTGCGGATCGATCGAGGAGAAGATGGGCATCCACGGCAATGCCACCTGCGTGATGAATTATGATGGCGCCACCGGCTGGCTGGTCGGCAAGGAGCACAAGGGGCTCAGCGCCATGTTCACGATGATGAACGAGGCGCGCATCGGCGTTGCGACACAGGGCCTGGCGATGTCGGAAGTGGCCTATCAAAACGCTTCCGCCTATGCCCGCGACCGGCGTCAGGGCCGGGCGCTGTCCGGCGATGCCGAGCCCGACAAGAGCGCCGATCCGATACTCGTTCATCCCGATATTCGCCGGATCCTGATGACAATCCGGTCGTTTAACGAGAGCGCGCGCGCATTGTTGCTGTGGACGGCGTTGCATGGCGACGTTTCCGAGCGGGCTGACGATGCCGACAGCCGCGCCACATCGGATGCGATGATGAACCTTTTGACGCCTGTCCTGAAGGGCGTTTTGACCGACAAGGGTTTTGAAAACACCGTGCAGGCCCAGCAGGTATTCGGCGGTCATGGCTATATCCGAGAATCGGGCATGGAGCAGTTTGTCCGCGACGCCCGTATCGCGCAGATCTATGAGGGCGCCAACGGCATTCAGGCGCTTGATCTGGTCGGCCGCAAACTGCCCAAGGATGGCGGCAAGGCGGTGATGGCGCTGTTCACGGAGATTGGCGACTTCATCAAGGAGACTGCCGACGATGAAACCATGGCGCCTTATTGCGGGCCGCTGAAAACCGGCCTTGACCATCTGCAGGAAGCGACCATGTGGTTTATGCAGAACGCCATGGCGAAACCGGACAATGCCGGGGCGGGATCGACCGATTACATGCATCTGTTCGGCCTTGTCGGCCTTGCCTATATGTGGGCGCGGATCGCCAAGGCGTCGCAAGAGAAACTGGCAGACGGCAGCAACGGCGGCGAGGGTCCGGCTCCGGCGTTTTATGAATCCAAGCTGATGCTGGCGAAGTTTTTCATGGATCGCATCATGCCGGAGACAGCAGCCCACCTGGCACGGATACAGACTGGCGCCGACACGGTGATGGCCATGCCGGCAGAGGCGTTCTAGAGCGTTTTTCGTGATTATCGAATCACTCAATACGCTCTATGTTTTTGTTCATTCGCGCATTTTATCCGAAAACCGGTTCCCACTTTTCGGAATGCGCTAGGGGGCGCAAGGCACCTTAGTTGGAGGCACAGTGTCGATGGCCGATAAACCCAAACGCCTGCCGCTGCCCAAGCGTTTCAATGCGGCGATGACCGAGGACGCCTATACCCGGCTGCGGGCGCTCAACGGGCGCTATGGGCTTTCCAACAATTACCTGCTTACCGTTCTTCTGGAGCGGCTTGACGATTATGCCGATGCTGGCAAACTCGCCGGCGTGTTCGATGACTTTATCGCCGAATATGGCGCGCCGGCTCCCGGTGCGATGAAACGCTAGGCCAACGCCCAATTTCGTTGCCCAATTTCGGTAGCTGACTGCGTTTAAGACCAATAGTGAAAGGAATGCCTGATGGCCGATGCATATATCTACGATCATGTGCGAACACCGCGCGGACGTGGCAAGCCGGACGGATCGCTGCACATCGTGCCGAGCGTGCGGCTGGCGGCAACGACACTGGAAGCGATCCGCGAGCGCAACGACCTTGACACCAAACTGGTCGACGATGTGGTGCTGGGCTGTGTCGATCCGGTTGGCGAGGCCGGCGGCGACGTGGCGCGCGCGGCAGTGTTTGCCGCCGACTATGGCCACCATGTGCCGGGGATGCAGATCAACCGGTTCTGCGCCTCGGGACTCGATGCGGTGAATGTCGCCAGTGGTCAGGTGGCGACCGGGCAGCACGATCTGGTGATCGCCGGCGGGGTGGAATCAATGAGCCGGGTCGGCATCGGTGCATCGGGCGGCGCCTGGCCGGTCGATCCACAGGTGGCGGTGCCGTCCTATTTCATGCCGCAAGGGGTGTCGGCCGATCTGATCGCCACCAAGTATGGTTTTTCCCGCGACGATTGCGATGCCTATGCGGTGGAGAGTCAGAAACGCACGGCGGCAAGCTGGGGCGATGGCCGTTTCGACAAATCCATTGCGCCGGTGACCGATATCAACGGGCTGACGCTGCTCGACCGGGACGAACATCCGCGACCGGAAACCGACATGCAGTCGCTCGGTGCGCTCAACGCCTCGTTCGAGATCATGGGCGAGATGGGCGGCTTCAACGCCGTGGCAATCGCGGCCCATCCGGAAATCGAGAAAATCAATCATGTCCACCATGCCGGTAATTCGTCGGGCATTGTCGATGGCGCGGCGGCGGTACTGGTCGGCAACGAGGCCGGCGGCAAGGCGACGGGCTTGCGCCCACGCGCCAAAATTCGCGCTTTTGCCAATATCGGCTCGGAGCCGGCACTGATGCTGACCGGGCCGGTGGATGTGACCGAAAAACTTCTGCGGCGCTCCGGCATGGCGCTGGGCGATATCGATCTGATCGAGATCAACGAGGCCTTCGCCTCGGTGGTGCTACGCTACATGCAGGCCTTCGATCTCGATCCGGCAACCGTCAACGTCAATGGCGGGGCGATTGCCATGGGCCATCCGCTCGGCGCAACCGGGGCGATGATCCTGGGCACGGTGCTGGATGAACTGGAGCGGCGCGATCTCAACACGGCGCTGGTCACCTTGTGCATCGGCGCGGGCATGGGCACCGCCACCATTATCGAAAGGGTCTGAGCGATGCCGAAGATTGATATTGACGGGACGGACGAGATCAACGGCACCGGATATCCGCCGCCATTTGACCAGCTGGTTGCCGGGCGGCACCGGAAGAAACTGGGCGATGCCGGCGGACTGACCCAGTTCGGCGTCAATCTTACCCGGCTGACACCGGGGGCGGGATCGGCCCAGCGCCACTGGCACCGCAACGAGGATGAGTTCGTCTATATCCTGTCCGGTGAAGCGACGCTGATCGAGAACGAAGGCGAGACGATTTTGCGGCCCGGCGATGCGGCCACGTTCAAGGCAGGGATCGAAAACGGTCATCATCTGGTCAACCGCTCCGATGCCGATCTGCTCTATCTGGAAATCGGCACCCGGGCGATTGAGGAAAGCGGCGAATATTCCGACATCGACATGACGTTCCACAAAGACGCCAGTGGTGCCGGATACAAACATAAAGACGGGACGCCCTATTGACTGGCGGGCTGGCTGGCGAGCGGGAAGGAACAATCCGATGACGTTTGAGAATTTTACAATCGAGACCGACAGCGACGGCATTGCCCTGGTCACCTGGGACATGGACGGGCGGTCGATGAATGTCTTTACGCTGGCGGTGATTGAGGAGTTGGACGCGCTGATCGATCAGATCGCTGCCGATGACGCCATCAAGGGCGCGGTGATTTGTTCGGGCAAGAAGGATTTCACCGGCGGCGCCGATATAACCATGCTGCACGGGCTGTTCGGCGAATATGAAAAGCGACTGACCGATGATCCCGATGCCGCCAAGGCCGCATTGCTGGCTGAATCGCGGCGGCTGTCGCAAATCTACCGCAAGCTGGAAACCTGCGGCACACCCTTCGTCGCGGCGATCGCCGGCACCTGCATGGGCGGCGGCACCGAACTGGCGCTGGCCTGTCATGGCCGGGTGATGGCCGATGACCGGGCGACAAAGATGGGGCTGCCGGAGGTCAAGATCGGCATTTTCCCCGGTGCCGGTGGCACCCAAAGAGTAATGCGGATGGCCGAGCCCCAGGCCGGCCTGCAAATGCTGCTGCAGGGCCGCAACCAGAACGGCAAAAAGGCGCTGGCGATGAGGCTCGCCGACAAGGTTGTGTCGGTCGATGATCTGGTAGCCACCGCCAAGGCGATGCTTGCCGAAGGCCTTGATCCGGTAAAGCCGTGGGACAAAAAGGACTACCGGTTGTCGGGCGCGCAAAAGGTGTTTTCGCCGGCGGGGTTCCAGCTGTGGCCGGCGGCCAATGCGATTTACCGCAAGGAAACCCACGACAATTATCCCGGCGCGCGGGCGATCATGCAGAGCGTGTTCGAGGGCCTGCAACTGCCGATGGACCGGGCGCTGGAGGTGGAAAGCCGCTATTTCGCGCATGTGTTGCAGACACCACAGGCGCGGGCGATGATCCGCTCGCTGTTCGTCTCCATGCAGGCGCTGGGCAAGGGGGCTCGGCGGCCGGCCGTGGTACCGCCGACCAGACTGGAAAAAGTCGGAGTGATCGGCGCCGGGTTCATGGGCGCGGGCATTGCCCACGCAACGGCCAATGCCGGCATCGAGGTGGTGCTGATTGACCGGGATCAGGCGTCAGCCGACAAGGGCAAGGGCCACGCCGAGGAACTGGTCAAGAAAGGCGTTTCCAAAGGTTTTGTCGAGGCAGACAAGGGCGAGGCGCTGCTGGCGCGAATTTCCCCCACAGACGATTACAGCCAACTTGCCGGTTGCGATCTGGTGATCGAGGCGGTGTTTGAAGACCGCGCGGTCAAAGCCGCGGCCACCAAAAACGCCATGGCGCATCTGGATGATGATGCAATATTTGCCTCCAACACCTCGACCCTGCCGATCACCTCCCTGGCGAAAACCTACAAGGACGAAACCAAGTTCATCGGCATTCACTTTTTCTCGCCGGTCGACAAGATGATGCTGGTGGAGATCATTTTGGGCACCAAGACCGGCGACAAGGCGCTGGCGGCGGCGCTCGATTTTGTGCGGGCAATCAAAAAGACGCCGATCGTGGTCAATGACACTCGCGGGTTCTTCGCCAACCGCTGTGTGCTCAATTATATCCGCGAAGGCCAGTTGATGCTGATGGAGGGCGTGCCGCCGGCGATGGTGGAAAATGTCGCTCGCCAGGCCGGGATGCCGGTCGGGCCGTTATCGCTGATGGATGAGGTCGGGCTGGATCTGGGCTGGAAAATCCTGACCGCAACAGAGGCGGATCTGGGGGCGGATCTGGGTGCCGAAGCCATCGACCCGGCACAACGGGCGCTGCTGGAAGAAATGGTGGTCAGGCAGGAACGGTTCGGCCGCAAGAACGGCAAGGGCTTTTACGACTATGACGGGCGCAACAAGGCGCTGTGGCCGGGGCTTGGTGACATTGCCAAGGCCAAAGCCGGCGATGATTTCGATGTCGGGGAACTGAAAGACCGGCTTTTGGCGGTGCAGGCGCTGGAAGCGGCCAAGACGATGGCCGAAGGGGTGGTTACCGATCCGCGCGAGGCCGATGTCGGCTCTATTCTCGGTTTCGGATTTGCCCCCTGGTCCGGCGGCACGCTGTCCTACATCGACCAGATGGGCGCGGGGGCGTTTGTCACCATGCTCAACGGCCTGATGGAAGCCCATGGCGAACGTTTCCGGCCGATTGCCCTGTTGGAAGAACTGGCGGCAAGCGGCGAGACGTTCTATGACCGTTTTGCGGTGCCGGAAGAACGGGACGCCGCGTAACGGCCGATCAGTCGGCCACCTGATCCGCCGGCTCCGATTTCAACCGGGCCGGCGAACGAAGTGATGTAACGCGCAGGATTGCCTGATTTCCGGTTCGCGGATTTGGGAATGCGCTGTGGAGGGGGAACGTCCACCATGACCCGTATCGACTATTATTTTACGCTGATTTCGCCGTTTTCCTATCTTGGCCACGGGGCGATACAGAATGTGGCGTCCCGGCACGGGGCGGAACTGGATTACAAGCCCGTCGGGCTGATGGCGGTGTGGGAAAATTCGGGATCGGTGCCGCTGGGCAAACGATCGAAAGCGCGCCAGGACGCGCGGCTGATCGAATTGCAGCGCTGGCGCGAGCGGCGCGGCGTACCGCTGAACCTGCGTCCCAAACATTTTCCGACCAATCCGACCCTTGCCGACCGCTGCGTAATTGCGATCACCAAGGCCGAGGGCGATCCGGCGGCGTATATGGATGCGGCATTCAAGGCGGTGTGGGCCAACGAACTGGACCTGTCGGACCGCGAGGTGATCGCCGGACTGCTCACCGGGTCCGATCACGATGCCGATACGATCCTGGCGGCCGCCGAAAGCGATGGCGTGGCGGCGATCCACAAAGGCTATACCGAGGAAGCTGTCGGCATCCAGGTCATCGGCACGCCCTGTTACGTACTCAATGGCGAAGCCTTCTGGGGCCAGGACAGGATCGAATTGATCGATGACGCGCTGACCAGCGGCCGGGCACCGTACACGGCCAACTAAAACCGGGGCTGACTAAACCGGGGCTGACTGGGGCGTATACCAATAAATGTCAGCTGCAGACAGCGGTACAACCATGTCCGCCCATGAGGTCAATTCGGACATTGCCGAAGCTGTTCGGCATGTCTTCGAAGTGCCAGAAGCCGCCATTTGGGATACTCCTGTTTCCGGCCTAGGCTGTGTAAAAACGCTTGAACTTTTCGGTGGCGTAGAATGGATTTCTCAATGATCCTGAAAACGGCGGAATTCTTGCGGTGAACGCAACCAAATAAGCTGATTTCGAGAACCATATTCTACAGATTTTGACAGGGT
>CAXMRP010000174.1:0-6040 GCA_964196155.1 uncultured Polyangiaceae bacterium | reverse complement strand
CGATGGCGATGGCGAACTGCCGAACGAGGAAGAAATCGACAAGGTCATGACACTTGCCGAAAAGGTCATGCGCCGCTTCTTCGGCTTCGTGAAGGAGCTGAAGCGCGATCTGGAAACCGACCAGCTGTAGCAAGCAGCGCGCAGGTCCAGTCCATGCCGGTGAGTATCGGGCAAATCGAAAGGCTGTCGGCGCCCGATCTTGTCCGGGCAAGCCTTGCCGTGCAGACCGCCGGGCGCGGCATGACGGACATCACCCGTGCCGTTGCCGAATTCCTGCGCCGTGCCGGGGCGGCTGAAGGCCTGCTGACGCTGTTCATCCGCCATACCTCCGCCTCGCTGACGATCCAGGAAAATGCCGATCCCGACGTCCAGACCGATCTTCTTGACGCGCTCAACCATCTGGCGCCGGTGGATTTCGGCTGGCGTCATTCAAGCGAGGGGCCAGACGACATGCCGGCCCATGTCAAGGCGATGTTGAGTGACGTGTCCATGAGCATTCCGGTCATCGGCGGCCGGATGCAATTGGGTACCTGGCAGGGCATCTATCTGATTGAACACCGGTCGCGGCCGCATCGGCGAGAATTGCTGGCGTGTTTCATCGGCGAGACGGATTTGTGATCAGCCGGCCGAGAAGCGAATAGATGATCGCCGCCAGAAAACAGCTCGGCAGATAAAAGTCCAATATTGAAAAATCGGGTTCACGGTGGCTAAAGGCCCTGATTGTCGGTTCGCTGAAGCCCTGCCTGGAATAAAATGGGCGGGGATCGAAGGTCCGGCCTGTTAATTCCGGAAAATTCCGGTTCAGGCGTTGGCGCCCTCGCCGGAATGGACGACCACATCGCCACGCGGACGGCGGACTTCATCGACGAACGCCTGAATCTCTTCTGAGGGTTCCGGTGTCATCTTCGACACGGCGATCATAACGATGAAACCGACCGGCATGCCGAACAGGCCGGCGGAGATGTTGGCGACACCAAACCATTCCGGCATGGCGAAGCCAAGCGGCGGTGCGGCTGTCCAGATAAGGTAGAACAGGGTCGTACCGAAGCCCGCCAGCATGCCGGCAACGGCGCCTTGTGTCGTACAGCGTTTCCACCAGATACCCAGAAGCAAGGCCGGGAAGTTGCCGGCTGCCGCAAGCGAGAACGCCCACGCCATGAGCTTCATGATGTCCGGCGGCGCCGCGGTCGCGGTAATGGCGCCAAGGATCGCGACACCGAACAGGATGACCCGGGCGACCAACAGCCGGCGGCTTGTTGGCGCGTTCGGATCGATCATCCGGTAATAGATGTCGTGCGACAGCGCATTCGCCATGGCCAGGACAAGGCCATCAGCCGTCGACAGCGCCGCGGCAAGACCGCCGGCGCCGACAAGACCGGTAATGACGAAGGGCAGGCCGGCGATTTCCGGCGTTGCCATGACCACGATATCCCTGGTGATCGAAAAATCGGCCAGACCGACGACAGTTTTGCCGGCACATGCCGCCCGCACCGCCTCAAGTGAGACCGCCGCGGCACCGCAGAGTTTCACCTTGCCGGTGGCGCCCCAGACATAGATCCATTCCGGCAGGTCGCCGAAAGCCGCGCCGATGACGTTCTGATAGACCTCCAGCTTCGCGAAGGCGGCATAGGCCGGCGCCGTGAAGTACAGGAGGAAGATGAAGAGCAGCGACCAGCCGACGGATTTGCGCGCATCGCGGACGGAAGGTGCTGTGAAGAACCGCATCAGCACGTGCGGAAGCGATGCGGTGCCGGCCATTAAACAGAAAATGAGTGCAAAAAAGTTAAAGCTCTCCGACGACCAAAAGCCGTTCCCGCCAAACGGTACCAAATGCAACTTGGCACCGGCCAAGGCTTCTTTGGAGGTCTCCAGAGCAGCAATGTCTTGTAAGGCCTGGCCATACATCAGCTGCGGGATTGGTACGCCATACTGCTTGACCGACATCCATATGACCGGGATCAGATAGGCGATGATCAGCACGATATACTGCGCCACCTGGGTCCAGGTCACCGCCCGCATGCCGCCGAGCATGGAGCACAGCAAAATGCCGGCAAGGCCGAAATAGACCGCATAATCATACGGAATGCCAAGGAACCGTTCGGCGATCAGGCCGGTGCCGCGGATCTGTGCGACAACATAAGTGAACGAGGCCGCCAGCAGCACGATAACACCGATGAAACGGGCCAGATTGCCGCCGAAGCGCGCCGCCAGGAAGTCAGGCACCGTATAGGCACCGAACTTGCGCAGATAGGGTGCGGTCAGGACAGCGACGAGCACATAACCGCCGGTCCAGCCGAGCACAAAGGCAAGGCCGTCATAACCGAGCAGATAGAGCGTGCCGGCCATGGCCAGGAACGAAGCGCCGGATATCCAGTCCGCACCCGTCGCCATGCCGTTATAGAACGCCGGAACCCTGCGGCCGGCGACATAAAACTCCGAAACCTGCATGGTTCGGGACAAGACCCCGATGCCGGCATAAACAACCAGCGTGAAGCCGATGAAAAGGTAGCCGATGATTCTATTGGGAACACCGACCTGTTCAAGAATGGCAAGCAGGATCACAAAACCGAAGAATCCGCCGGTATAGATGCCGTAGATTTTGCCGAGATTGCCGATGAAATCGCGGCCGCTGGCGGGCTGTTGAGGTGCCATGGTTTTGCCTCCCCTCAGTCTTCCGCGACGCCGTGTTCACGATCGATCGCGTTTTGACGGTTGGCGAACCAGAATATGAGCACCACGAACACGATCAGTGATCCCTGCGCGGCCATATAAAAACCGAGCGGGAAACCGAGAATGACGATGTTGTTGAGCGGTTCAACGAAGAAATGGATGGCGTAGCCGAAAATCGCCCAGATGATCAGGCAGGTGATCATCAGGCCTTTGGTTTTCGACCACCAGGCTTCATCATTGGTCATCGTCAAGGTGCCTTCCCTAGAGCTGATCAGCCGGGCCTATAGCCGGCCGCTTGGGTCTTTGATTTAGCGACAAAACCAGGTTTCAGCGCGCTCCGGTCGGATGCGCCTGCTCTCATTTGACAACGGGCAGTCGCTGGATGCTGCGCCAGTCTGCGCAAATGGCTTCGCGTTCAATTCTGTTGCGCAGTTGCTCTCGTATATCGCGCCAGCGAAAGCGGATGGAGTTGGTCACGATTTCCTCATCCAGCTGTTTGAATTCCTCGGCAATGGGCGCCGAATTCATCAACTCAAGCGGACTGAGCGTGAAGGCTTTTTCGCCTGCGGCGGCATCATGCCAGACTACCGAACCGATGCGTTTATCGAATCTGGCGGCAATTTCATCGCGCATCTTGCCGGCCTCGGCATCATCGAACGTCTGGCGCATGGCCGTTTCAAAACAATAACGGGCAAGGTCTGAGATTTCCCGGTCACTGAGGCCGTTTTCGATTCCCGCCGTTGCCGTGGCAAAAATCGACAAATCAGACAGGCAGGCGGCGTAAGTCCGCCATTTGGCGCTGTTGATAGAGGGGAGGAACTCTTCGTCTTCGAAAATCTGCCGGAAGCGCGTTCCCATACGGGTTTTGAGATATCCATAAAGCGATGTCTGGGCGACGTAGGCTGCCCGCGTTTGAATGAATTCAACAAGACTATCAACGGTTTGGATGCGGCTATTGTCAAAACGAACGGCAAATATACGCCGCCATCTCGACGGCACGGACGCGATAATTCTGGACAACTCAAAAAACACTGTAAAGCTCCCAATCCCACACTCATCCAGTGTATTAACACATAGTATAACTTGCCCGCGGTCGTGGGCGTCTGGTAATGGGTTTTGACGTTCGTGGCCGGGGAAATCAAGGTTGCGGCACGGAAAGCGTCACTTAAACAGGGGCGAAACTGCGGGAGCGGAAACAATGTCTCAGGAAACATCCAGTGTTAGGGAGGCCCATTGGGCGAAGACGCGCAACCTGACGATCGTGATATTGATCCTCTGGTTCATCTTTTCCTTTGTGGTTCATTGGTTTGCGGAAGGCCTTAACGCAATCACGTTTATGGGCTTTCCATTGGGCTACTACATGGCCGTACAGGGCTCATTGATTATTTTCGTTGTGTTGATTTTTGTCCAGAACTGGATGCAGGACAAAATCGATGACGAAGCCGGTTTTAGCGAAGAAAAAAATTAAGGGGAGGTGACAATGGCCGAAAGAGAATACGACTTTATCAAAAACCTGCCCAAGATATACGCAACGTATACGGGCGGGTTCATCGTGTTCATTCTCATCATGGCTCTTTTCGAGCAGTTGGGAATGAGCGCAGATACAATTGGCATCTTGTTCGTTGCCTTCACAATCGTGATTTATGCCGTCATCGGCTGGTTGTCACGGACCATGGAGGTGGGCGCCTATTACGTTGCCGGACGCCAGGTGCCTCCGGTGTTCAACGGCATGGCGACCGCGGCGGACTGGATGTCCGGCGCCTCGTTCGTGGCGCTGGCCGGCGGCATTTATTTTGGCGGTCATGGCTATCTGGCCTTCGTGGTCGGCTGGACCGGCGGCTATGTGCTGGTGAATGCGCTGATGGCGCCGTATCTGCGCAAATTCGGCTGTTACACCGTGCCGGACTTCATTGGAACGCGCTATGGCGGCAATACCGCCCGGCTTTGTGCCGTGGTTATTCTGGTTGTTGCGTCCTTCACTTATGTGACGGCGCAGATCAATGCCACCGGAACGATCGCTTCCCGGGCGCTGCAAATTCCATTTGAAGTTGGTGTCTGGTTCGGTCTTTCCGGCATTTTGCTGTGCTCGATGCTCGGCGGCATGCGGGCGGTGACCTGGACCCAGGTTGCCCAGTACATCGTGGTGATCATCGCTTATCTGACACCGGTGATCTGGATGTCGAACGTGCAGGGTTTTGGCATTATCCCCCACTTCAATTATGGCGATGCGGTTTCGCGGATCGCAGAGCTTGAAGCCCAGTGGGGCGTCGGCACCAAGGCAACGGAAGCCTTTGCCGGTCAAAAATCGCTGACCACCTTGCACAACGCGCCGGGAAGCGGTGCGCTGGGTGAGTGGAAGTTCTTCACGTTGGCTTTGTGCATGATGGCTGGCACAGCTTCGTTGCCGCACATTCTGATGCGCTACTTCACCACGCCGTCCGTGCGTGCCGCGCGCAAATCCGTGGCCTGGTCGCTGTTGTTCATCTTCCTTCTGTACTTCACGGCGCCGGCATTGGCCACGCTGACCAAGCTGCAGCTGCTTGATCCTGAATTGGCCACAAGCCTGATCGGCAAGTCCATTGAGGAAGTCACAAACCTGACGTGGATCCAGAAATGGAGCAATGTCGGAATGTTGACGGTCTCCGACAGCAATGCCGACGGCATTCTGCAGATCAACGAGCTGTTCATGCGCAGCGGCATCGTCGTTCTGGCGACACCGGAAATTGCCGGCCTTCCGGCGGTTATCTCCGGTCTGGTTGCCGCAGGCGGCATGGCGGCGGCCATGTCAACGGCTGACGGTCTGCTGCTGGCGATCGCCAACGCCCTGAGCCATGATCTCTACTACAAGATCATCGATCCCAGCGCCGACACCAAGCATCGCCTCATCGTTGCCCGTGTGCTGCTGGTAGTTATCGGGGCGGCGGGTGCTTTTGTCGCCAGTCTCAAACTCACCGGAATTCTGGGCGCGGTCGCCTGGGCGTTTTGCTTTGCAGCTTCCGGTCTGTTTTTCCCGCTGGTGCTCGGCATCTGGTGGAAGCGGGCGAACCGTGCCGGCGCCATCGCCGGTATGGTACTGGGCTTTGCGGCCGGGACTCTATACCTCATCTACATCCAGAACGGCGGGGCCAAGATTCTCGGTCTCGACGGGTTGCGGTTTGCCATAATCGGCATGCCGGTCAGCCTGATCTCCATGGTGGTGGTCAGTTTGATGACCGAGGAGCCCGATGCCGAAACCCAGGCAATGGTGGACACCATTCGCGATCCCTCAGGCAGAGCGGTCCTGGCTGAAGAGCACTAACCGCACAGAAAATATGACTGGCCGGGGGCGGGATTTGATCTCGCCCCCGGTTTCGTTTGAGTGAAGCAGGGG
>CAXMRP010000173.1:0-21548 GCA_964196155.1 uncultured Polyangiaceae bacterium | reverse complement strand
ACCGACAAGCGGGCCAAGCCGGCGGTCTATTTTGGCGGCAAATCCCGCATCATCGACTTTGCCCTGTCCAATGCGCTGAATTCCGGCATTCGCCGCATTGGTGTTGCCACCCAGTACAAGGCCCATTCGCTGATCCGCCACCTGCAACGGGGCTGGAGTTTCTTCCGCGCCGAGCGAAACGAAAGTTTTGACATCCTGCCCGCATCCCAGCGCGTGGCGGAAGACAAATGGTATCTCGGCACTGCCGATGCCGTGGCCCAGAATATCGACATCATCAATTCCTACGGCCCGGAATGGATTGTCGTTCTGGCCGGCGATCACATCTACAAGATGGATTACGAAATCATGCTCGCCCAGCACGTCAACTCTGGCGCCGACGTCACCGTCGGTTGTGTGGACGTGCCTCGCATGGAGGCGGTCGGCTACGGCGTCATGCATGTCGCCGCCGACGGACGCATCATCGAATTTGTCGAAAAACCGGCCGACCCGCCCGCCATGCCCGACGATCCCGACCGGGCGTTGGCCAGCATGGGGATTTATGTCTTTGAGCGCACTTACCTGAACGAGCTGTTGCTGGCCGATGCCGATGATCCAAACTCCAGCCACGATTTCGGCAAGGACATCATTCCCGACATCGTCAAGAATGGTAAGGCCATCGCCCACCGGTTTTCTGAATCCTGCGTGCGGGCAGAGTCCGAGAAGGAGCATTACTGGCGCGATGTCGGCACCGTTGATGCGTTCTGGGAGGCCAATGTCGATCTGACCGATTTTGTTCCGGCCCTCGATCTGCACGATCAGGACTGGCCGATCTGGACCTATGCCGAGATCACCCCGCCGGCAAAGTTCGTGCACGACGAGCCGGACCGCGTCGGCCGGGCCACCAGTTCGCTGGTCTCGGGTGGTTGCATCGTGTCCGGCAGCAATGTCGATAAATCGCTGCTGTTCACCGGCGTACACGTCCACTCCTATTCCAGCCTTGAAGGCGTTGTGGCCCTGCCCAAGGTCCAGATCGCCCGCAATGTTCGCCTGAAAAACGTCGTCATCGATCGCGGCGTGAGCATTCCCGAAGGGCTGGTTGTCGGCGAGGATGCCGAAGCGGACATAAGCCGCTTCCGGCGCACCGAAAACGGCATTGTGCTGATCACCAAGCCGATGATCGAGAAACTGGCGCTTTAGGTCAGGCAGGAAGATGCCGGCCGGGCGAACAACGCAGATGCGCGTTCTTCACGTGGCATCGGAATGCTATCCGCTGATCAAGACCGGCGGTCTGGCTGATGTCGTCGGCGCATTGCCCGGCGCGCTGGCACAGGTCGGTGTTTCCGCCCGCGTCTTTTTGCCGAATTATCCGATGGTTGCCAAAGCCGTCACCAGCGCACGGGCCGCGATGAAGGTCGCCGATCTGTTCGGCGGCCCGGCTTCTGTCCTGAAGGCCCGCGGCCCCGATGGCCTGACCCTTTATCTGCTGGATGCGCCCCATCTGTTTGACCGGCCCGGCAATCCATATCTTGGCCCGGACGGCAAGGACTGGTCCGACAATCCGCTGCGCTTTGCCGCCCTGGCAAAAATGGCGGCACGGTTCGCCGCCAATCCGGCGGGCAACTGGCGGCCCGATATCGTCCACGCCCATGACTGGCAGGCGGCGCTTGTGCCAGCCTATCTGCGCGCCGCGAAAATTCCGAAGCGCCGGCAGGCCATGCCCAGAACCGTCATGACCATCCACAACATGGCGTTTCAGGGTCTGATGCCGGCAAAGGATCGTGCCGTCCTCGGGCTGCCGGCCGCCATGTTCACCGACAGCGGCATGGAATATTATGGTCAGGTGTCCTTCCTGAAGGCCGGGCTGGTCTATGCCGACCATCTGACCACGGTCAGCCCGACCTATGCCCGCGAAACCCGAACCGAAGAATTCGGCATGGGCCTGCACGGTGTCCTGCGCGAGCGCGCCGACGCCTATACCGGCATCCTCAACGGTGTCGATATCAACGTCTGGGATCCCGAAACCGATCCGCTGATCGCCGCGCCCTATTCCCGCGCCCGCCGTGCCGGCAAGGCTCGCAACAAGGCGGCGCTTCAGACCGCATTCGGCCTGCCACAGAACAAGCGCGCGCCGCTGTTTGCCGTGGTCAGCCGCCTGACCGAACAAAAGGGCCTTGATCTGTTGCTTGATGTCCTGCCGATGATCGCCGATCGCGGCGGCCAGCTGGCGGTGTTGGGTTCCGGTGATGCCAGGCTGGAGGCCGGTTTTCGCGCCGCCGCCAAGGCCCGGCCCGATCATGTCGGTGTGCAGATCGGTTACGACGAACCGCTCTCCCATCTCATCCAGGCCGGGTCCGATATCCTGCTTGTGCCGTCGCGGTTTGAGCCTTGTGGTCTTACCCAGCTCTATGCGCTGCGCTATGGCACTGTCCCGCTTGTCGCCCGCACCGGCGGTCTGGCTGACACGGTGATCGACGCCAACGACGCTGCCCTTGCCACCGGCACCGCCACCGGCATCCAGTTCGCGCCGGTAACCGTCGAGGCATTGGCCTTCGCGCTGGAGCGGGCGTTCGATCTGGTTGCCGATGCCAGGGTCTGGCGAAAACTGACCAGCCGTGCGATGGCCCATCCGGTATCGTGGGGCAAATCCGCCGAAGTCTATGGTGCGCTCTATCGCGATCTGGCCGCCGCGCCGACGGCTACACAGCCGGACAGTTCGCTGCCGGAACGCAAGTAGAGCGCATTCGAAAAAGTGGGAACCGGTTTTTCGATAAAAATGCGCGACCAGCAAAAAATCAGCGCATTCGAAAAAGTGGGAACCGGTTTTTCGATAAAAATGCGCGTGAGAACAATGAACCAGAGTGTATTGAGTGAATCGGGATTCACGAAATACGCTCTGGACCGGGCGTCGGGACGTTTTTCATGCATGCGAGACTGAATGATATGGCCGTGTCTGCCGGCAGCCCTGATCCACTCGGTGTGTCCGTCGATGCGACGGGGGTCAATTTTGCCCTGTTTTCGGCAAATGCCGAGGCGGTCGATCTGTGCCTTTTTGACCAGACAGACGGATCGGAGCAGCGCATCCGCCTGCCGGCGCGCACCGGCGATATCTGGCATGGCCACATCGCCGGCGTGACACCGGGACAGCGCTACGGTTATCGCGTCCACGGCCCTTATGATGTTGACGCCAGCCACCGCTTCAACCCGGCAAAACTGCTGATCGATCCCTACGCCCGCGCCCTTGATGGCCGCGTAACCGACGACCCGGCGATCTTCGGCTATGATGCCGCAAGCCCCGAAGCCGATACCGGCATCGATCACCGTGACAGCGCTAAAGTCATGCCAAAATCAATCGTCACGGCACCCCGGCCTGTCCCTGAAAAGCCAGCGCCCCGCGTTGATCGGCCGGCCACGGAGACGGTGATCTACGAGGCCCATGTGCGCGGCCTCACCATGCGCTTTCCCGGCGTACCCGATCCTCTGCGCGGCACATTCGCCGGCCTCACCTGCGAGCCGGTGCTCAACCATCTGCACAGTCTCGGTGTCACCGCCATCGAACTTCTTCCCGTCCACGCCTTCTACGATGACCGGTTTTTGACCGCCGCCGGCCGGGTCAACTATTGGGGCTACAATTCAATCGCCTTTTTTGCGCCCGACCGGCGTTACACGGGCAGCCCGATCGATGGCCCGGTTGATAACGAACCCGCTGAATCCGCTGACCCGGCATCCGGCTTCCGCGCCATGGTTGATCGCCTCCACGAGGCCGGCTTCGAGGTGATACTCGATGTTGTCTACAACCACACCGGCGAGGGCGGCCATCTCGGCCCGACCCTGATGTTCCGTGGCATCGACAATGCCAGCTACTACCGGCTGATGCCCGGCGACAAGCGCCACTATGTCAACGATACCGGTACCGGCAATACCCTCAACATGGACCATCCGCAGGTCTGCCGCATGGTGCTGGATTCGTTGCGCTACTGGGCCGGCGAGATGGGTGTCGACGGCTTTCGCTTTGATCTGGCCAGCACGTTGGCCCGCCGCGCCGAGGGATTCGATCCCGATCACCCGTTCCTGGCTGGCCTGTTGAACGATCCGTTGCTGTCAAAGGTCAAGCTGATCGCCGAGCCCTGGGACATCGGCCCCGGCGGTTATCAACTGGGCGGGTTTCCCAAGCCGTTTGCCGAATGGAACGACAAGTTTCGCGACACCGTGCGCCGCTTCTGGCGCGGCGATGGCGGCATGGCGGCCGACTTTGCCACCCGCCTTGCCGGCTCGGCCGACCTGTTCGATCAGGATGGCCGCAGCGCCATCGCATCGGTCAATTTCATCACCGCCCATGACGGTTTTACGCTGGCCGATCTGGTCTCCTATATGCACAAGCACAATGACGCCAACGGCGAGGACAATCGCGACGGCCATGGCGGCAATCACAGCACCAATCATGGCGTCGAGGGGCCGACCGACAACCCGATCATCAACTCCGACCGCGCCCGCCACCGGCGCAATCTCATGGCCTGTATGATGATGGCGCAGGGCACGCCGATGCTGCTCGCCGGCGACGAGGCCGGCAATTCGCAAGCCGGCAACAACAATGCCTATTGTCAGGACAATGACATCGGCTGGGTCAATTGGCAGGGCATCGCCGATGCGGACGGCCAGGATTTTCTTGAGTTTGTCCGCCGGCTGACCGTGCTGCGCCGGTCCTGTCCAGTGCTGCGCCAGCCCGATTTTCTTCACTCCCGCAATCGCCCCTCGGACGGCCTACCGGATCTGGCCTGGTTCCGCGCCGATGGCGGCGAACCCTCGCCGGACGACTGGAACGATCCGGGCTTTTGCCAGTTCGGCGTGGTAGTGCGCGGCGCTGCCGAAGCCGATGGTCGGAAACAGAAACCGGCAACACTTCCCGGCGTTGCCATGCTGATCAACCGCGCCGCGGCGGGCAGCCATTTCCTGCTGCCGCCGGCCCGCGACGGCTGCATCTGGTCGGCCCAGATCGACACGGTGTCGGCGACCGGCGAGCCGCGCGCTGGCGATAGCGCGGTGGCGGGCGGCGGCGTTGTCCACATATCCGGCAATGCCATGATCGTGTTGGTCGAACTGCCCGACGATAGCGCCGGCGCCGGGCCGGACCGCCGGTGAACGCCCCATTGGGGCACCGGCCTCTCCACATCCTTGCCGAAAAATTTGGCATCGCCCGCGCCTATCACGGCGTCGATGGTCACCATCACCAAGTGCCCGACGACACCCTCGCCGCCATTCTGTTGGCAATCGGGATTGAGGCCGGATCGGACAGCGAAGCGGCTGGAACATGGGCCAGTATTTCCGAGGCGAACGCAGAACGGGGCCTGCCACCGGTGATCCGGGTCCGGCAAGGCGAAGCGCCGCGCCTGCCACGGACCGGTCCGGCGATGGCCGCCAGCTGGCAAATGAACCTCGATGATGGCACCGCCCGCAGCGGCATTGTCAGTACGGATGGTGAGACCGGCGTATTGGACAATTGCACCAATCTGCCCATCGGCTGTCATCACCTGGTGCTCGATAACGGTGACACGCCGGCGCAAACAACGCTGATCATTGCCCCGCAGACGGCGTGGCAGGTCTCCGACATGATCCGCGACGACGACTTGCAAAACGACAGGCCGCGCTTGTGGGGCATCACCGTGCCGCTTTATGCGCTGCGCTCAGTGGAATGTCTGGACGGCGGCATCGGCACATATGCCGACTGGGGCAATCTGGCCGCGAACGCTCATGCGTGGGGCGCCGATTTTGCCGGGGTCAATCCTGTCCATGCACTGTTTCCCGCCGACCCGGCCCGCTGCAGTCCCTATTCGCCCTCAAGCCGCCTGTTCCTGAATGTCCTGCACATTGCCCCGCACCGGGTGCCGGGGTTTGAAGCGTGCCCGGTGGCGCGGGATTTGTGGAATCAGTGTAGAGACGCGCTCGGCCGGTTGCGGCAGGCCGATCTGATCGATTATTCGGCCGTCGCCAGCCACCTGTTTCCCGTTTTGCAGGCGCTCTACGATCACCGGCCCGGCAAGGCCCCGCCAGATCAGGCAACGGACACTGCACTCGCACGCCATGCCCTGTTCGAGGCCCTGCACGAGCATTTTTGTCGTCAGTTGGCCCCACCAGCCCCCTGGCAGGACTGGCCGGAAGCCTTTCGCCGGCCAGACAGTGCTGCAGTTACCGAATTTTCCCGCACCCACGCCGATCGCGTCGGATTTTTCGCCTGGCTTCAGCAAATGGCTGATGCCCAGTTGGCCGACGTGGCGGGTTGCGCGAAAGACGCCGGTGCTGCCATCGGTCTTTATGCCGATCTTGCTGTCGGCGTCGCCCGCGATGGCGCCGATGTCTGGGCCAAACCGGAATATTTCGCGCAAGACATATCGCTGGGTGCGCCGCCCGATGGATTTGCGCCCGGTGGCCAGAACTGGGCGCTGGCGCCATTCAATCCTCTGGCCATCCGCGCCGCCGGCTTTGCCCCGTTCCGCGCCATGTTGCGCGCCACCATGCGCCATGCCGGGCTGGTGCGCATCGATCACGTTCTGGGTTTTGCCCGCTCCTTCTGGATCCCCGACGGCCTGCCGGGAACCTACATCGCCCAGCCGCTGGATGAACTGCTCGACATGGTTGCTATCGAATCCCGCCGCGCCCGCTGTGCGGTGATCGGTGAGGATCTCGGCAACGTCCCCGACGGTTTGCGCGATACGCTCGCCAATCGCGGCATGCTGGGCACCCGTGTCGCCTGGTTTGAACGCGAGGAGGGCGGGCGCTTTCGCGCGCCAGCACATTACCCGCAGGGTGTCTGCGCTGCCCTATCAAGTCACGATCTGCCAACCCTGCGCGGCTACTGGCAGGGCACCGATATCGGTTGGCGCCAGACCCTCGGCCAGATCGCCGCCGAAGCCGCAAATCATGAGCGCGCCGCGCGCCAGAACGACAAGGCTGCGCTATTGGATTTTGCCGACTTGGATCGCAACGCCGGCGAGGCAACCGACCCGGCGCCGCCGACCGGCCTAGCAGCGTCCCTGTATGGCCAACTTGCAGGCACGCCGAGCACGCTGGTGTCCGTACAAATTGAGGATATGCTTGGCCAAAGCGAGCAGGCCAACCTGCCCGGCACTATCGACAGCCACCCCAACTGGCGGCGGCGTCTGCCGGTGCCAGTTGCGGACATGGCCGATGACCCGGGCGTTCAGGCGATTGCGGCGGCGATGCGCCGGGCGCGGCCATCAAGGAATTTGAACACGGGAAAAAGACCCGAAATAACGACCGGAGCGAGCAGCCGATGATCCGCACCATAGCCACCAAACCGATCGATGGTCAGGAACCCGGCACCTCGGGCCTGCGCAAGAAAACCGCTATTTTCGCCGCGCCCGGCTATCTGGAAAACTATGTCCAGGCGATGTTCGACGGCATCGGTGGCACAGCCGGAATTGCCGGCAAAACGCTGGTCATTGGTGGCGACGGCCGCTACTTCAACGACACAGCGATCCAGACCATTATCGCCATGGCCACCGCCAATGGCGCGGCGCGGTTGATCGTCGGCCAGGGCGGCATCCTGTCGACCCCCGCCGCCTCCCACCTGATCCGCAAACGCGGCGCCGATGGCGGCATAATCCTGTCGGCCAGCCATAATCCCGGCGGCCCGGACGGCGACTTCGGCGTCAAATACAATATCGCCAATGGCGGCCCGGCGCCCGAAGGCGTGACCAGTAAAATTGTCACCGCGACCCGCACCATCGCCGAATACAAAATCGTAGAAGGCGCGGCCGCTGACCTCGATCATCTTGGCGAAACACAGATCGAAAGCACCGTTGTCGAGATTGTCGATTCCGTCGCCGACTATGCCGCGCTGATGGAAACGCTGTTTGATTTCGACCGCATCGCCGCCCTGTTCCGCGACGGTTTCACCATGCGCTTTGACGCCATGCACGCCGCCACCGGGCCCTATGCCCTGGCCATATTGGAAGGCCGGCTCGGCGCGCCATCGGGTACGGTGATCAACGCCGTGCCGTTGCCCGATTTCGGCGGTGGCCACCCCGATCCCAATCCCGTCTACGCCAAACCGCTGTTCGACCTGATGATGTCGGATGCAGCACCGGACATGGGCGCGGCCTCCGATGGCGATGGTGACCGCAACATCGTGCTCGGGCGCGGCCTTGCAGTTGCTCCCTCCGACAGTCTTGCGGTACTCGCAGCCAACGCCCATCTGGCGCCGGGCTACGCCAAAGGTATCGCCGGTATTGCCCGCTCGATGCCGACCAGCCGCGCCGCCGACATAGTCGCGGCAAGCCTTGGCATTCCCTGTTTTGAAACCCCAACCGGCTGGAAATTCTTCGGCACCCTGCTCGACGCCGGCAAGGCCTCGATCTGCGGCGAGGAATCCGCCGGCACCGGCTCCGACCATGTCCGCGAAAAGGACGGCCTGTGGGCGGTGCTGTTGTGGCTCGACATCGTTGCCGCGCGCGGCCAGGGCGTCGCCGAAATCCTGCGCGGCCACTGGGCAACCCATGGCCGGCATTACTATACCCGCCACGATTACGAGGGCGTCGACATTGATGCCGCCGGTGCGCTGGTTGCCAAACTGCGCGAACGGCTGGACGATCTCGCTGGTCGCACGGTCAATGGCCTGGAGATCGAGAGCGCCGATGATTTTGCCTACACCGATCCGGTCGATGGCTCGCGGTCGGAGCATCAGGGCCTGCGGATACATTTCGTCGGCGGCGCGCGCGCCGTTGTTCGCCTGTCGGGCACCGGCACCGCCGGCGCGACGATCCGCGTCTATATGGAACAGTACGAGCCGCCTGCCCGCGATCTGGCGCAGGACCCGCAGGCCGCGCTTGCCACGGTTATCGCGGCGGTCGAGGAATTGGCGCCGGTGCGCGCCGCAACCGGACGCGCCGCACCCGATGTCATCACCTGATTGGGTGGAACAGGGGCGTTTAGCGACATTTTCCGGAATGTCGTGAAAACCCAATTGGCGCTAACTCGGGCCAATCAGCAGCAGTATCGGTGAATATGAACGTTAATATTGCGCTTTCCGGGTCAAATGTGCAAGAGGATTACAGCGGCGCGCCTGCGAACATATGCCGCTGATTTGCGCACTTTCAGTCGGCGATCACCATCGACTTCGTGTATCAAAGGCGCACCCGGGCGATCCCGCGCGCCACCAGACCACTTCTTGAGTAAACGCCAGATTTCGAGGACATATATGACCTATCAGCCAGCCGCTGACCGTTACGACACCATGACCTACAACCGCTGCGGTCGCAGCGGCTTGAAACTGCCGGCCCTGTCGCTCGGCCTGTGGCACAATTTCGGTGGCGACGTGCCGCTGGAACTGTCGCGGCAACTGTGCCGCACTGCTTTTGATTGCGGCATCACCCACTTCGATCTGGCCAACAATTACGGCCCGCCGGCCGGCTCCGCCGAAGAAACCTTCGGCCACATTCTGCAAAGCGATTTTTCCGGCTACCGCGACGAAATGGTAATATCCACCAAGGCTGGCTACCAGATGTGGCCCGGTCCCTATGGCGAGTTCGGCAGCCGCAAATATCTCCTGTCCAGCCTCGACCAGAGCCTTGCCCGTATGGGCCTCGACTATGTCGATATCTTTTATTCCCACCGTTACGACCCCGAAACGCCGCTGGAGGAAACCATGGGCGCGCTGACCAGCGCGGTGGCGCAGGGCAAGGCGCTTTACGCCGGCATTTCGTCCTACAATTCCGAGATGACCCGCAAGGCCGCGGCGCTTTTGCGCGAGATGGGCACGCCCTGCCTCATCCACCAGCCAAGCTATTCGATGATCAACCGCTGGGTCGAGCGCGACGGTTTGCTCGATACGCTGGACGGCGAGGGCATCGGCTCCATCGCCTTTTCGCCGCTGGCGCAGGGCATGTTGACCGAAAAATATCTAACCGGCATTCCCGACGACAGCCGCGCCGCGAAAGGCAAGAGCCTGCGTCAGTCGTTTTTGTCTGACGAGAATATCGAGCACATTCGCGCGCTGAACGACATTGCCGAACGGCGTGGCCAGTCGCTGGCCCAGATGGCGATTTCCTGGGTGCTGCGCGGCGACCGGGTGACCACGGCGCTGATCGGCGCCAGCCGGCCCGAACAGATTCTCGACAGCGTCAAGGCGCTCGGCAATCGCGATTTTTCCGATGCGGAACTGGCCGATATCGATACCCACGCCCGGGAAGGCGACATCAATCTGTGGGCGCGCTCATCCGGCACCGAAGGGCCTAAACGTTAGCGTCAGGCGGGCTCTCTATTTGAAGATCTGTAATGTTTCTCTCCCAATTGTGATGGGCGCGCCGTACCGGCGCCTGAATTACTGCTCTATCCTTGATCAGCCACGCCGCCAATAAAGCCGGCGGCTGGTCCGATCAGGGAGGCAGGAAATGCAACGCCAGACAGAACAGCGCAAGACAGAACAGCGCAAGACAGCCAGGGATTTCGACCAGGGTCTGTTGGACCTCTACGACAAATACGCCCATGGGCTGATGACCCGGCGGGTCTTTCTCGACAGGGCGGCGAAGTTTGCGGTCGGTGGCATGAGCGCGGCAGCGCTGTTGGAAACCCTGTCGCCACAATACGCGCTGGCCCAGCAGGTTATGGCCGACGATGACCGGATTGCCGCCACCTATGTCGGCTATCCCTCCCCCAACGGCCACGGCACAATCCGTGCCTATCAGGCCCGCCCCGTCGGTGCCGGCGGCAAGGTGCCCGGCGTTGTGGTGGTCCACGAAAATCGCGGCCTCAACCCCTATATCGAGGATGTCGCCCGCCGGCTGGCCATTGTCGGTTTCATGGCGCTGGCGCCCGATGGCCTGACGCCGCTCGGCGGCTATCCCGGCAGCGATGACAAGGGCCGCGAGATGCAACGCACCCTGGATCGCGGCAAGCTGGCAGAGGATTTCATGGCCGCGTTCGAACATCTGCGCGACGATCCCGGCACGACAGGCAAAGTCGGCGTCGTCGGCTTTTGTTATGGCGGCGGCATCTGCAACGCCATGGCGGTGCGCTATCCCGAACTGGCCGCGTCCGTGCCTTTTTATGGCCGGCAACCGGCAGCCGAAGACGTGGCGCAGATCAAGGCGCCGCTATTGTTGCATTATGCCGGGCTGGACAAGCGGGTGAATGCCGGCTGGCCGGACTATGAGGCGGCGCTGAAGGACAATGACAAGGCCTACACCGCGCACATCTACCCCGACGTCAATCACGGTTTCCACAACGATACGACACCGCGCTACGATGAAGCTGCCGCTGAACTTGCGTGGGAGCGGACCATCGCCTTCTTCAAGGACAAATTGGCCTGAGCGGGGCCGGTCGGCGCTTATTCAGCCGGAACAAACATCACGGTGGCCAGCGGCGGCAGAGTGATCTGCGCCGACGCCGGTTGCCCGTGCCAGCCTTCGTCGGTCGCGCTCACGCCGCCGAGATTGCCAAGCCCCGAGCCGCCATAATCGGCGGCGTCGGTGTTGATGATCTCCCGCCAGCGACCGGCCATCGGCAAACCGATCCGCCAGTCCGTGCGCGGCACCGGCGTGTAGTTGCACACCACCACCACCGGCGCGTCACCCGGGCCGCCATGGCGTACAAACGCCAGGATCGATTCCGCCGCCGCATCGGCAAGAATCCACGAAAATCCCGCCGGCTCGCAATCCTTGCGGTAGAGCGCGCCGTGATCGCGATAGGCATGGTTGAGGTCGCGCACCAGCGCCTGCACGCCGCCATGGCCGGCATCGTCCAACAGGTGCCAGGGCAGGCCGATATCGTGGTTCCACTCGCTGTCCTGCGCAAATTCGCCGCCCATGAACAACAGCTTCTTTCCCGGATGCCCCCACATAAAGCCGAAATAGGCGCGCAGATTGGCAAACTTTTGCCACGGATCGCCGGGCATGCGCTGGTAGAGCGAACCCTTGCCGTGCACCACCTCGTCATGGCTGAGCGGCAGGATGAAGTTTTCCGAATAGGCATAGTGCAGCGCGAACGTCATCTGGTGATGATGGTGCCGCCGGTGGACCGGATCGCGGCCCATATAAGCCAGCGTGTCGTTCATCCAGCCCATGTTCCACTTGAACCCGAAGCCGAGCCCGCCGGCATCGGTCGGCCGCGACACGCCGGACCAGGCGGTGGATTCCTCCGCCACCGTCATGATGGAATCGTCAGCGCCATAGACGGTCCGGTTGGTGTTTTTCAAAAACTCGATCGCTTCGAGATTTTCATTGCTGCCAAACGCATTGGGCACCCACTCGCCATCCTCGCGCGAATAATCGAGATAAAGCATCGAGGCGACAGCATCGACGCGCAGCCCGTCGACATGATAGGCGTCCAGCCAGAACTGCGCGTTGGCGGTAAGGTAATTGACGACTTCCGGCCGGCCATAATTGAAAACCAGCGTGTTCCAGTCCGGATGAAATCCCTGTTTGGGGTCGGCATGCTCATATAGATGCGTGCCATCAAACTGTGCCAGCCCGTGGTCGTCGGAAGGAAAATGCCCCGGCACCCAGTCCAGCAGCAGGCCGATTTCCGCCCCGTGACAGGCATCGACAAAGGCGCGAAAATCCGCCGGTGTCCCGAACCTGCTGGTCGGCGCATAAAGCCCGACCGGCTGATAACCCCACGAGCCGGCGAACGGATATTCGGAGATCGGCATCAGTTCCAGATGGGTGAAGCCGAGATCCTTGACGTATGGCACCAGCGTGTCGGCAAGTTCGCGGTAGGTCAGGTGCGAGCCGTCCTCGTGCCGCCGCCACGATCCCAGTTGCGCCTCGTAGATCGAGATCGGCGCATCGACACGGTTGCGCGCGCGCCGGCCCGAAAGCCAGTCCGCATCGCTCCAGTCATGGCCGGACAAATCCCGCACAATCGACGCTGTGGCCGGCGGTATTTCCGCGCCGAAACCGAACGGATCGGCCTTTTGCGGTTGCACTGTGCCATCGTCCGCCTTGATCTCGTATTTATAGGCCGTACCATCGCCGATGCCGGGCAGGAACAGTTCCCACACGCCCGACCGCCCGCGCCCGCGCATCGGATGCTGGCGGCCATTCCAGTGATTGAACGGGCCGACGACGGAGACCCGCCGCGCCCCCGGCGCCCACACGGCAAAATGTGTTCCCGATACACCTTCGATCGTCTGGCAATGGGCGCCGAGCATGTCGTAGAGCGACCCGTGGGTGCCTTCCGATATAAGATGCTCGTCCAGTTCACCGATCACCGGCCCGAACCGGTACGGGTCATCAAACGCCCAGCCATGATCGCCGGCGCTCGCGCGCAGCCGATAGGAAAACGGCAAGGCGGCACCGGCAATCAGGCCGGCAAACAGCCCCGCATCGTCGACCCGCTCAAGCTTGCCTAGCAGCGCACCATCGTCGGTCGCCAACACATCCACCCCATCAGCGCCGGGCACGAAGGCGCGGACGATAACGCCGCCATCGGCCTCGTGCGGTCCCAGAACTGCGAACGGATTACCCTGATCGGCGGCCAGCAGTGCGTCACGATCGGCTCTGGAAAACAGCGTCGGCGTGTCGGAACGGGAGCTGGCCATAGCGTGCTAGCCCCCGCCAGATATTGTCTCGGGCACGTCGATACCCCAGATGTCGCTGGCATAGCTGCGGATCGTCCGGTCGGACGAAAACCAGCCCATCCGGGCGGTGTTCAAAATTGCCACCCGCATCCATTCCGCCGTGTTCTGGAAAGCGCCATCGATAACCCGTTGGATATCGTAATAGGCGGCAAAATCGGCTGTCACCATGAAATAATCGCCTTGGCGCAGACCGCCGATCAGGCCCGCATAGCGACCCGGCTCATCGGGTGAAAAGGTGCCGTTCTCGATCATCGCGATGGCCGCTTCCAGTCGCCGATCGCCGGCAATCGTGGCATTGGCGTCATACCCATCGGCCCGGCGGGCAAAGACTTCACCGGCGGTCATGCCGAAAATATGAATGTTTTCCGCGCCGACATGATCGCGGATTTCCACCGTCGCGCCATCCAGCGTGCCGACCGTCAGCGCGCCGTTCAGCGACAGCTTCATATTGCCGGTGCCCGAGGCTTCCATTCCGGCCGTGGAAATCTGTTCCGACAGGTCCGCCGCCGGGATGATTTTTTCGGCCAGCGAGACATTGTAGTTGGGCAGGAACGCCACTTTCAACCGGTGGCCGACACCCGGATCATTGTTGACCACCGCCGCCACATCGTTGATCAGCCGGATAATGTCCTTGGCGACATGATAACTCGGCGCCGCCTTGCCGGCGATAATCTTCACCCGCGGCGTCCAGTTGCCGCCCGGATCGGCCTTGATCGCCTGATAGAGCGCCACCGCCTCGATGATGTTGAGCAACTGCCGCTTGTATTCGTGGATGCGCTTGATGTGCACATCGAACATCGCATCGGGATCGACCTTCAGGCCGATGCGCTGTTTGATTTCGCTAGCCAGCCGCACCTTGTTCTGGCGCTTGGCATCGGCAAAGCGGCCCCGGAAATCGCCATCATCGGCCAACGGTTCAATGGTGTTGATCGTCTCAAGATCGCGTACCCACTCGCGCCCGATCGTCTCGGTCAAAAGATCACGCAGCGGCCGATTGCATTCATACAGCCAGCGCCGGGGTGTAATGCCGTTGGTCTGGTTGACGATCCGGTCCGGGTGCAGCTTGTGCAAATCCTGAAACACTGTCTGCTTCATCAGTTCGGTATGCAGCGCCGACACGCCATTGACCCGGCCGCAGCCGACAAACGCCAGATGGCCCATGCGGACATCGCCATTGCCCGGGTCCACAATGCCGACCGTGCCGGCGGTCGCACCGGTGTCGCTGTCGCCCGCTTGCGCAAGGTGCCGCTGGTCCAGCCACCGGACAATCTCCATGTGGCGTGGCAAAAGCCGCGCAAACAGGTCCGAAGGCCAACGCTCCAGCGCTTCCGGCAACAAGGTGTGATTGGTGTAGGAAATGGTCTTTTGCGTGATGTCGGCCGCCGCCGCCAGCGACAGCCCATGCTCGTCGGAAAGGATGCGGATCAACTCCGGCACGGCGATCGAGGGATGGGTGTCGTTAAGCTGGATCGCCACATGATCGGGCAGGGTGGTCAGGTCGTCATGATTGGACAGGTAGCGCCGCACCAGATCCTGCAACGAGGCCGAGGTAAAGAAGTATTCCTGCTTCAGCCGCAGTTCCTTGCCCTCGGTTGTTGAATCATCAGGGTAGAGGATGCGCGACACGGTTTCGGCGGAAACGGCGCGCTCGGCCGCCGTCACATGGTCGCCGCGATTGAACAGGTCGAGATCGAAGATATGGGTCGGCCGTGCCGCCCACAGCCGCAGCGTGTTGACATGTTGGCCCTGCCAGCCGGCGATCGGCGTGTCGTGGGCGGTGGCTAAAATCGTGTCGCCCGGATGCCAGACTCCACGCCCGTCGCCATCAGGCGCAATATGCCCGCCGAAATTGATCCGGTAGGTAACTTCGGGCCGTTCAAATTCCCAGGTGTGGCCGGAGACCAGCCAGTCTTCCGGCTCCTCGATCTGCACACCGTTCTCGATGCGCTGGCGAAACAGTCCGTGCGCATAACGGATACCGTAGCCGTAGCCGGCAATGCCCAGCCGCGACATGGAATCCAGGAAACACGCCGCCAGCCGGCCCAGCCCGCCATTGCCCAGCGCCGCATCGGCCTCCGAGGAAAGAATTTCCTCATAGTCCAGCCCGAGATCATTGACCGCCGCCCGGCAAGCCTCGTCCAGTCCGAGATTGGCAATGGCGTCGGGCAGGATGCGCCCGACCAGGAATTCCATCGACAGGTAATAGATCCGCTTGCGGCCATCGGCATAGGTGCGCCGGGTGGAGGGCATCCACGCATCGACCACATGGTCGCGCACAACATGAGAGAGCGCCGAACACCAGTCCTTGGCCACCGCATGGCCGGGGTCCTTGCCGACATCATAGGCCAGCCGCTCCAGGATCGCGGTCTTGATGGCTGCGGCTGTCACCTCACGCGGTGCCGGGACAAAAGTCGGTAAATAGTTCATCGAATAACTCTTTTACGTTCAGGATCACACATTGCCCGCGCTGGAACGGCTCTTTGTTGTCGGTCCCGGTTGCGGCGCCTTGGGAGGGAATCTTTGTTTACGGCGAATTGGCGTTGATTGAAAGTGATGGCGGGGCCTGTTGATAGTGCGGGCTGTGGAGCGCCCGCGCTGAATTCGCAACGCCGACAGGGGCCTGTTGCGCCCATCGACGATATGCGAAAGAACGACCGATCGCCGCACGCTTGCGGACCCGCATCAAAACGCCACGGACCACCGCCATGCCCGATACACCACGCAACATCGAAACCGCCAAAATCCTTTCCCGCCTCGGCGTGCCCGATGCCGCCTATTCCGGCGGCAATCTCGCCGTCCACTCGCCGATAGACGGCAGCATCATTGCCGCCGTCCCCCAGACCGATCCCGCATCAATGCCCGAACGGGTGGCCAATGCCAAAGCCGCCTTTCAGCTATGGCGCGAGGTGCCGCCGCCGGTGCGCGGCGAACTGGTACGGTTGCTCGGCGAGGAACTGCGCGCCGCCAAGGATGATCTTGGGCGGCTGGTCTCGCTGGAAGCCGGCAAGATCATCTCCGAGGGCCTGGGCGAAGTGCAGGAGATGATCGATATCTGCGACTTTGCCGTTGGCCTGTCCCGCCAGCTTTATGGCAAGACCATTGCCTCCGAACGCCCCGGCCACCGGATGATGGAAACCTGGCACCCGGCCGGCGTCTGTGGCGTCATCTCGGCATTCAACTTTCCCGTCGCCGTCTGGTCGTGGAACGCGGCGCTGGCGCTGGTTTGCGGCGATCCGGTGATCTGGAAACCGTCGGAAAAGACGCCGCTCACCGCGCTCGCCTGTCAGGCGATCTTCCACAAGGCGCTGATCCGCTTCGGCCACAAGACGCCGTTCGACCTGTTGCAGGTGGTGATCGGCGGACCGGAAATCGGCGAAGCGCTGGTGGAAAATCCCGATGTCGCGATTGTCAGCGCCACCGGCTCCACCCGCATGGGCCGCGCCGTTGCACCGATTGTCGCAGCGCGCTTTGGCAAGCTCATTCTGGAGTTGGGCGGCAACAATGCCATGATCGTCGCGCCGTCCGCCGATCTCGATCTGGCGGTGCGGGCGATTGCCTTTTCCGCCGTCGGTACCGCCGGCCAGCGCTGCACCAGCCTGCGCCGGGTGATTGTCCACGCCGATATTGCCGACGCGCTGGTGCCGCGGCTGGTCAAGGCCTATGCCAGCCTGCCGGTCGGCTCACCGCTTGAAGCCGATACCCTTGTCGGCCCGCTGATTGACGAGGCGTCGTTTCAGGCGATGGAAGCGGCGCTGGACGAGGCGCGGCAATCCGGCGCCACGGTGCAAGGCGGCGGCCGGGCGCTGGTCGATGCCTGTCCGGACGGATTTTATGCCCGCCCGGCGATTGTCGAATTGCCCGAACAAACGGCGCTGGCCTGCCGCGAAACCTTCGCGCCGATCCTCTATGTCATGCGCTACGACACGCTTCAGGGCGCCATCGCCATGCACAACGCGGTGCCGCAAGGACTGTCGTCGTGCATATTCACCACCGACCTGCGCGAGGCGGAAACCTTCCTGTCCGCGGCGGGCAGCGATTGCGGCATCGCCAACGTCAATATTGGTCCGTCCGGCGCGGAGATCGGCGGTGCTTTCGGCGGCGAAAAGGAAACCGGCGGCGGCCGCGAATCCGGTTCCGACGCCTGGCAGGGCTATATGCGCCGGGCCACCAACACCATCAATTATTCGGCCGATCTGCCGCTGGCACAGGGTGTGCGCTTTGATATCGACTGAATGGCAAAAAGCGGAGATCAGGTCGCCTGATCAGGTTGACGGAAGGTCCGGATAATTGGCTTCCGGCTTGACCAGTCCCGGCACATCGACGGCGATCGACAACAACGCCCCGGCCAGCGGCTCCGCCGCCCTTTGCGCCGCGTCCAAAGGCTCGACGCCGCTGGTGAAGTAAAGCGATTTCATGTCCGGCCCACCAAAGGCGGGGCAGGTGACGAATGACACAGGCAGTTCGACGATCCGGTCGAGCGAGCCGTCCGGCGCATAGCGCGCCAGGCACGAGCCGGTCACCCGCGCATTCCACACATAGCCTTCCGCATCCACCGCCGATCCGTCCGGCCGTCCCGGCGCGCTGCCTTTTGCCGCAAAGACCCGCATGGCACCGAGCGCGCCAGTCTCCAGATCGTAGTCATAGGCGCGGATGAAATCCTCGCCGGTGTCGCAGAAGTACATCGTTGCTCCATCCGGGCTCCAGCAAGTTGAGTTGGAAACGGCAATGTCGTTGACAACGGCAGTAGCAGAACCATCCGCCTCCAGCCGGTACAGGGCGCCCAGCGGCTTCCGGGGCTTATTGCCGCTGTCCTCCATCGTGCCGCAGTAAAACCGGCCGCACGGATCGACGCCGCCATCGTTGAACCGGTTGCCGGGCAGGGCTTGCTCAGGTCGCGCCAGCCAGCCGGCAAATGCGCCGCCCCCGTCCAGTTGGACAAATCCGCTGGCCAGTGCGCCAACAAAGCCGCCGCCGGCCCGTGGCGCCACACAGGTAATCGGCTCGCCATAGGTGACGGCGGAATGGGCGCGGCTTGCCGGGTCATACCGATGCAACGCCTTGCCGGGAATATCGACCCAGTAAAGCGCCTGCTCGCGCGCCACCCACACCGGCCCTTCGCCGAGGAGATTGCTGGTTGCCACTTCGGTGCGAATATCGCTCATCTCTGTGTTCCGCATTTTGCCGGAATTTGGCGTCCCGGAACGGCAAAAACAGCCGATCCGCCACTACGCCTGAATCCACGTCAGTCAAGTAATTGGTTGGCTCAATTCCTTATGCAGGACAAGGCGGTGGAATGCGACCGGCATCTGCGACTTTAAGGGTATTCGCGTCCGGAACTCCGGAAAACCGCAAGCAATCCGCCGCGGCAGTGCGGCCCAATACAACTGCCAAGAGATGTCGGTGCAAGAACGGCCGCAAATTCAACTTCTGGATGGCGCTCCATTGGGTTATGGTTCGAATTGGGGCAGGGCGACTTTTACGGAGAGATCCATGGAAAGCTTGATTGTACAACTCATTTCCGGCGCTGTTGGCGGCAATGTTGCCGGCGCGGCAATGAAAGACAAAAGCCTCGGCACACTCGGCAATTCCATTGCCGGCATTGTTGGTGGTGGCATTGGTGGACAGCTCCTGTCGGCGGTTGTTCCGGCGTTGGCCGGCGGTGGCGGCATGGATATAGGGTCGATCATCGGCAACATCGCCGGTGGCGGTGTCGGCGGTGGCGTGGCGATGATAGTTGTCAGCATGATCAAGAAGGCCATGGCCAAATAAAAGCCCTTGGCGCCATTGTGAGTATGCTCTTACTGTCCATCGGCAAGCCGAATTGGAATATCGGCCAGGGTTCAACCAGCCAGCACGAGAAGCGCGCGCCATGGACGATTCAAAATTCGGTACACGAGATGCGCGTGGTCATTATTCACCGAGAAAATTGATCACCTATCCGCCGGTTTTCGTCTGGCCTTTGCAACCGCTCGCGGCTCTGCGCTGGGTCTTTAAGCTGCCTGGATACTTGCTGCCGTGGAACGCGTTTTATCTGATCTCCGGCGCCATCGTTTGGTATTTTCTGTCTCCGCCGCTTGACCAAATGGCAAATCCATCACTGATCTGGATTGCCTTCATCTTCTTGCGCAATTCCGCAATGGTCGCAGCCTATTTTGGCGCCTTCCATGTTCGGCTCTACGTACAACGAAAACAGGATACTGCGTTCAAGTTTAATCCGCGCTGGCCCGCGACAAAAAGCAAGCGGTTCATACTCGGCAACCAGAACATCGATAATATAATCCTGACCTTCGCAAGTGGTGTCACAGTCTGGACGGCGTTCGAGGTTGGGATCCTTTGGCTTGTCGCGAACCAATATGTCAGCGTGATCTCCCCAGCGGCGCACCCGGTCTATTTCGCGGCGATGATCCTGACCGTCCCCCTCTGGCGTGCGTTGCACTTCTACCTTGTGCATCGTCTAATCCACTGGGGTCCGCTCTATCGTCTCGCGCACCGAATCCACCATAAGAACACCAACCCCGGCCCCTGGTCTGGCCTCGCAATGCACCCTGTGGAACATATATTCTACTTCTCTTGCGCCGCGATTTATCTCGTCCTGCCGTTCCATCCGATCTTCGCCATTCTCTCGCTAATCCACGCGGGCCTGAGCCCGGCAACCGGCCATACCGGTTTTGAACGGATCGCTTTGGACGATGATCGTGGCGTCGACACCAATGGCTACCTCCACTACCTGCACCACAAATTTTTCGAGTGTAACTATGGCGACGGCATCCTCCCCCTCGACAAGTGGTTTGGTACATTCCATGACGGCTCGCCTGCGGCTCAGGAACGCATGAGGGAACGGCTAAAGGAGAAGTCTTTGGCCCGAAATGCCAGAAGTGGCGCGTGACGTCTGCATTTACGATGACGACTTGCTGGGCCTGGCCGTAAAGCCCGATAGCTGGGCCAGATCGAACGCCAGTTCGGCTGCCTGCGCCACAGTGCAGGTCAGGGACCTCGCGATTTCTCCGCGACTGATCCGGGCGGAGGCACGGTATGCAAGAGGCGGAGCCTGGCAAATTTCTACAGCCGCTACGGCGCTTGGAAATATCCCTTGAACGTCAGAAATGCGCCAATAAGCAGCCACACCACGCCGGCCACCCGGAGCAAGGATTGATTATCCATCATTGCGCCGCCAATCGACCGAACGACCGAAGGCAGCGCCATTCGGATCGCCCCACCGATAAACATCGCCCAGCCAAACAAAGTGATAATTACAGGCCAGTCCGCGATCCAGTTGTTGTGACTGTTCACGATCGCCAGACCGCCAAGCATTGCCATAACGCCGGTGATGAAGATAAGGGCGCGATCCTTTAAAAATCCACGCGCCATCTCCTGCATGCCCTTGACGTCGGCGATCATCGCGATGGCCGCAACCAACACAATCGGGCCGATCAGTTTCGCGATCAAAATCGAGGTTGCCATCTTCTCGCTACCCTCCCAACGATCTCACCGTATTGCCGGCCCGGCAAATCGGCCAACCCGGATTAAATACATGGACCCAAACCACTTGCCCATCAAGCGGATAAATGGAGCGGGTGATCGGGATCGATCCGGCTCCAACCCTCTACAATTCATGACCTATGATTGATCAGTCGCAAGAGTGAAAATCTCCTGTTTCATTTTCACACCACGCAGCTCATGCACGCCGAGAGTTTTCAGCGAATTTGTGACGCCCGCGGCGAATGCTGACGATGCCAATACCGAAACACTCAGCGCCTTGCAAAGATCCTCGATACGCGCTGCCTCGTTTACGGCCGGGCCAATAACTGTGAAGTCAAGCCGCTGTTCAGTGCCGATGTTTCCGTAGGTTATATTGCCACGGTGTAGTCCCGTCCCAAACTCAAGACGCGGTTCGCCTTGTGCCGTGCGAGTACTGTTGACCTTTTCAATCTCCTGATTGGCTTGTCGGACGGCAGACAGCGCGTTTGTATGTGCGACC
>CAXMRP010000172.1:0-4105 GCA_964196155.1 uncultured Polyangiaceae bacterium | reverse complement strand
AGGTCGTGGCAGTCAGGATCGTGACAGTGGTGTAGGCGATTGACGGCGCCTGCAGCGTCAGGAATTGGCCCACCAGCGTCGGCGCATCGGCAAAGTAGAAGATCCAGGCACCGCCCGTCGCCACCGCGATCAGCAGCCAGATCGCATGGACCGTCAGACGTTTGCGGATCTTATCAAATGACCACGGCGCCTTGTCGAGCCGCATGCGGGCGTTGCGATCGCCCTCGATCCACCGTTCAACCGAAATATAAAGATCGGTCCAGACCGTCTGCGGGCAGGCATAGCCGCACCAGGCGCGGCCGGCCACGGACGTGACTAGAAACAGTCCGAGGCCGGCCATGATCAGCAGGCCGGCGACGTAGTAAAATTCCTGTGGCCATATCTCGATGAAGAAGAAATAGAACCGGCGATGAGCGAGATCGGCCAGTACCGCCTGATCCGGCGCCTCCGGTCCCCGGTCCCAGCGTATCCACGGCGTTATCCAGTAAATGCCAAGCGCCAGGGACATAATCCACCATTTCAAGCGCCGGAAAACGCCGGAAGCCCGTTGCGGAAAGATCTTGACGCGGGCGGCATAGAGCTTGCGCGCCTCTGGTTTGTTGACCGGAGATGCGTCGATCGGCTCAACGGGACCATCCGCCGTGGCTTTCGGGTTTTCTGCCTTCATGGCCTGTACTGTCGCGGCGGGTTTGATTGCCCGTTACTGGGTCGAAGTTTCGCCGCCGCCAAGTCCGTGGACGTAAAGCGCAAGTTGCTTGATTGTCGTCGGATCGAGCCGCGATTGCCAGCCCGGCATGACACCCTGTTTCGGCTTGGTGATCTGGCTGATTACTGCTTCGCGTTCACCGCCATAGAGCCAGATCGCGTCATTCAGGGCCGGTGCGCCGAGGTCGTGGTTCCCCTCTCCTGCCTTACCGTGGCAAGCAGCACAGTTTTCCTCGTAAAGGGCCGCGCCTTCTGCCGCGAGCGCCACGTCATGGTCGAGGCCGGCCAACGTCAGAACATGTTCAGCCGTCTTTTCGATCTCTTCCCGGCTGAGGACGTCGTCAGCCCCGAATGCCGGCATTTCAGAGGTCCTGGTATCGTCATCCAGCGAATAGCGAATTCCGTGTTTCAGCGTCGTCTCGATTGCCTCCAGCGTTCCGCCCCAGATCCAGTCGTCGTCGTTGAGATTGGGATAGACTGTCCCGCCTGCAGCGCCCGATCCGTGACATTGCGAACAATTGACCAGAAAGGCGGATTTGCCACCGGCGGCGGCGTAGCGCAGGAGATCCTCGTCGGCCTTGATGTCCTCAAGCGAAAGCTCGGTGATGCGGCTGATCTTGTCGGACTGCGCGGCGCGCGCATCGGAGATCGACTGTTCAATGGCGCCGCGTGTGGAATAGCCGAGGACGCCTTTCGTCGCCGAACTGACCAGCGGCCAGGCCGGATAGGCGACTGTATAGGCAAGACCCCAGATTACCGTGGCGTAGAACGTCCAGGCCCACCAGCGCGGCAATGGCGTGTTCAGTTCCTTGATGCCGTCCCATGTATGACCGGTGGTTTCGGTACCGGAAAACTCATCGACTTCCGGGCCGGATCCGTGTTGAGTATTGTCATCGGTGGACATGGCGTCAGTCCTCGAATTTCTCATATTTAAAGGGAATGTCGGCTTGGTCGCGGAAGCGCGTCCTGGAACCCGGCCAGAACACCCAAGCGAGGATCCCGACGAACACCAGGGTCATGAACAACAGGCCCCAGCTATCGGCGAACTGCCGCATGACGTCATAGGTTGCCATATTGTTCATGGGTCACCTCAGATTGGCATCCGCGAGCGGCTCGTAGCTGGTGAAATCGACCAGCGTGCCGAGCATCTGCAGATAGGCCACGATTGCATCCATTTCCGTAAGCCGGCCCGGATCGCCGTCCCAGTCGCGTAGCTGCGCCTTGGGATAGCGCGCCTGGAGTCCTTCGGCGTCGGCATCCGAACTCGCCTGCGCCAGCAGGTCTGCGCGGGCATTGTCAATCATTTCGGCTGAATAGGGCACGCCCAGGAAAGCATTGGCTTTCAAGTGATCGGCGATGTCATCGGCCTTAAGATCGGTCGTTACCAAATGACTGTAGCGCGGCATGATAGATGCCGACACCACACTGCGGGGATCGGCCAGATGCTGAACCTGCCATTCGTCGGAATAACGTCCGCCGACCCGGGCCAGATCAGGGCCGGTACGCTTTGACCCCCACTGGAACGGATGGTCATAGATGCTTTCCGCCGCCAGGCTGTAATGGCCGTAGCGTTCGACCTCGTCGCGCAATGGCCGCACCATCTGACTGTGGCAAACATAACAGCCCTCGCGGACATAGATGTTACGTCCGGCCAGCTCCAACGGCGTATAGGGCCGCATGCCGTCGACCTTTTCGATGGTGTTTTCCAGATAGAACAACGGTGCGATTTCGACGATCCCGCCGACTGTCACCACCAGAAACGACAGCACGAGAAGGAGAGTGGCGTTCGTCTCGATCTTTTTGTGATCAATCATCTTTCCTGCTCCTGCTCGCTCATTCGGCCGCTTGCGCGGCGCCGATCGGAATCTCTTCCCGCAGATCGCCACGGATGGTTTTCCAGATGTTGAAGGCCATGATCAGCGCGCCGGCCAAATAGAGAACGCCGCCAAGCGCGCGGATGATGTACATAGGATGCATCGCTTCCATGCTTTCGGCGAACGAATAGACCAGGAAGCCGAGGCCATCGTATTCGCGCCACATCAGGCCCTGCATGATGCCGGAAACCCACATTGAGGAGGCGTAAAGAACGATGCCGATCGTCGCCAGCCAGAAGTGCCAGTTGACATAACGCAGGCTGTAAAGCCGCTCCCGGTTCCATAGCCTTGGCACCAGGAAGTAGATGGCGCCAAAGGAAATCATGCCATTCCAGCCAAGGGCGCCGGAATGCACGTGGCCGATGGTCCAGTCTGTGTAGTGGGAAAGCGAATTGACCGCCTTGATCGACATCATCGGCCCCTCAAAGGTCGACATTCCGTAAAAGGCGATGGAAATGACCATCATCCGGATGATCGGATCGGTCCGCAGCTTGTCCCAGGCGCCCGACAAGGTCATCAGGCCGTTGATCATACCGCCCCAGGACGGCATCCACAGCATGACCGAAAACACCATGCCGAGCGTTTGCGCCCAGTCCGGCAGCGCGGTGTAATGAAGGTGGTGCGGCCCGGCCCAGATATAAAGGAAAATCAGTGACCAGAAGTGAACGATCGACAGCCGGTAGGAATAGACCGGCCGGTTCACCTGTTTGGGCACGAAATAGTACATCATGCCGAGGAATCCGGAGGTCAGGAAGAATCCGACAGCGTTGTGACCGTACCACCATTGTACCAGCGCACCTTGGACGCCAGCAAAGACCGGATAGCTCTTTGAGCCGAGGAACGAAACCGGTATCGCCAGATTGTTCACCACATGCAGCAGCGCCACGGTGACGATGAAGCTCAGAAAAAACCAGTTGGCGACGTAGATATGCGGCTCCTTGCGTTTCAGGAGCGTGCCGACATACACCGCCAGATAGACGACCCAGACAATTGTCAGCCAAATATCAACGTACCATTCAGGCTCGGCATATTCCTTCGACTGGGTGACGCCGAGCAGATAGCCGGTGGCAGCGAGCACGATGAAGAGTTGGTAGCCCCAGAAGACAAACCAGGCGGCATTGCCGAGCGCCAACCGCGCGCCGCTCGTGCGCTGCACGATATAAAAGCTGGTGCAGATGAGCGCATTGCCGCCAAAAGCGAAGATCACCGCCGATGTATGCAAGGGCCGCAATCGCGAAAAATTCAGATATGGCTCCAGATTGAGCTCGGGAAACGCCAATTGCCAGGCGATCAGAACGCCAACCAGGAACCCGGCCAAGCCCCAGAACAATGTCGCGATCACGCCGTAGCGCACCGGTCCGTCCATATAGCCGCTATCGTCGGCCTTAACTGGAACCGCATTGCCTGAGACATCCATCGTCCGCAGCCGATAGATGGCAAGCGCGAGCGCGATAATCGCAATCAGCCCCATATGGATTGCGAACTGGCTGTCATGGGCCATCGCCGCGCCGAGCATCGCTACCAGC
>CAXMRP010000171.1:0-2804 GCA_964196155.1 uncultured Polyangiaceae bacterium | reverse complement strand
AAAGAGAGTGGAGGCTTCTGTTGCCAGGTGCCTCCGAACCCCGCCTGACCGGGCTAACGGCCAGGGCTTGAATTGAAGTCGTCAGGCCGCATTACGCAGCGAGGCGAACCTCAGCATAGTTGTCATTTGCAACTATAGTGTCGGTCCGATGACGGTGGAACCATACCGGGCAAAAGCACAACCTTTACGCCCTCGTCGATCCTGTTTCGCCCCCATCATCAGCGCTGCTTTACTCAGATCAGCACCGTTCATGGTGGAGGCGCCGGGCACTGCCCCCGGGTCCGATAGGTTTATTACGCAGGCCATTTATCGCCATAGCCGGTCAGACCGGCGTCATGAATATAAGCGCTGTGGCCTGTGATTTCAAAGCGTTTTCAGGCCATTGCGTTAGTAATCGCCTACCGGGCCGCATGTTGGCCCGCCGGACCGGCACGATGGTGTTCGCCCGGTTGTGAATGGAATGTTATCGCAACGTCGCCTAATTACCGTTGCAGTCATTGACGACGCTTGGGGCTCAATCATGGATCGCCGCGCCTTTTTGACCAGCATCCTGGCCGGTGGCGCCAGCCTTGCCGTCGCTCCCTTCATCCTTCGCTCGCCGGCTTTTGCCGGCAAGCCGGACATCTTTACCGGCCTGAAACCCGGCGTCGCCGTGGCCGGTTATGATCCGGTGGCGTATTTTACCCAAAACAAGCCGGTCAAGGGCAAGCCCTCGATCGCGCTCAACCACGGCGGTGCGCAGTGGCATTTCTCCAGCGCCGCTAATCGCGACGCCTTCAAGGCCGATCCGGCGAAATATGCGCCGCAATATGGCGGCTATTGCGCCTATGCGGTCTCGCAGGGCTATACCGCCAAGGGCGAGCCGGAAGTCTGGAAGATCGTCGACGGCAAGCTCTATCTGAATTTTTCGAAGGGTGTGCAGAAGACCTGGCAGCGCGATATTCCCGGGTATGTCAAGAGCGCCAATTCCAATTGGCCGTCAGTGCTGAACTGACCGCTTTTGAAGAATTGCGTTGATAAACGGAGCCCGGTGTCACCAGCGCCGGGCCTTTATCATTTCGCCCGGCCAGAATCGCATTAGAATGCCGGCATGCGGCAATATCTCGATCTTTTGCAGCGCGTGCTCGATGAGGGCGTGACCAAGGACGACCGGACCGGCACCGGCACGCGTTCGGTGTTTGGCCATCAGATGCGTTTTGATCTTGCCGCGGGCTTTCCGCTCGTCACCACCAAGAAGCTGCATGTGAAATCGATCGTCCATGAGCTTTTATGGTTCATCTCCGGCGATACAAATATTCGCTATCTGAACGAGAACGGCGTCAGGATCTGGGACGAATGGGCCGACGGGAACGGCGATCTCGGGCCGGTCTATGGCAAACAATGGCGCTCATGGGCGGCACCGGACGGGCGGGCGATCGACCAGTTGGCGCAAGTGGTTGCGGCGATCGGTTCCAATCCTGATTCACGCCGGCTGATCGTGACGGCGTGGAATCCGGCCGATGTGGATGAGCAGGCGCTGCCGCCATGCCACTGCCTGTTTCAGTTCTACGTGGCGCAGGGCCGGCTCTCGTGCCAGCTCTACCAGCGTTCCGCCGACATCTTTCTCGGCGTGCCGTTCAACATCGCCTCCTATGCCTTGTTGACGCAGATGGTGGCGCAGGTGAGCGGGTTTGAAGCCGGCGAGTTTGTTCACACACTCGGTGACGCGCATCTTTATTCGAATCATCTCGATCAGGCGCGGCTGCAATTGACTCGCACGCCGCTGCCGCTGCCGCAGATGGCGATCAATCCAGAGGTCCGTTCATTGTTCGATTTCGTCTTTGACGATTTTTTGCTGAGCGGTTACGAGCCACATCCGCATATCAAGGCTGCGGTAGCGGTATGAGCGGGCCGCCGATCTCGCTGATTGCCGCCGTTGCAGAAAACGGCGTCATCGGTTCGGGTGGCGACCTGCCGTGGCGGGTACGCGCCGACATGCGGCATTTCCGCTCAGCAACGATGGGCAAGCCGGTCATTATGGGCCGCAAGACGTATCGCTCGCTCGGCCGGCCGCTCGACGGGCGCTGGCTGATCGTGGTGACGCGCAACAAGGATTTCAACGCCTACAATGTCGACGTCGCCTACAATCTGGTCGAAGCGATGCGGTTGGCGGAAATCCGGGCGCGCGAGCACGACGCCGATGAGATATGCGTGGCCGGTGGCGGCGAGATCTATACTGAAGTGATGCCGCGCGCCGACAGGCTTTCCATCACCCATGTCAAGGTGTCGCCTGAAGGCGATACGCATTTTCCGGAGATCGACCCTGATGAGTGGGAAGAGGTGACGCGGCAGCCGCTGGAGCGCTCCGAGGGCGACACGGCGGATGCCGTTCACGTTAACTATCGAAGGCGCCGTTGACGGGCTGGCGTTGACTTGGCGGTGGCGTATGACCATGTCTGGCGTTATGTGATTGAAACCATGCTTCAACAGAGTGCAATTGCGCCGTTGAAGCGGACCGGCAGCTTCCCTATAACCCGCGGCAAGGATTGCCCCGAGTGATTGCCCCGAATAATGACTGCGCGGCGTTGGCCGCATGAAGGAGTGCAAATGCCCTGGAACGACAATAATGGCGGTGGCGGTCCATGGGGATCAGGCCCGCGGCAGAGCGGCGGCCCGACACCACCCGATCTTGAGGAATTGCTCAAGCGCGGCCAGGACCGGCTGAAAAACGTTCTGCCATCGGGTGGCCGGGGCAATACGTTGATCTTCGGGGCGGCCGCCATTGCGTTTTTTAATGTTACGGCGACCACCGAGATCTACACGGT
>CAXMRP010000170.1:0-23457 GCA_964196155.1 uncultured Polyangiaceae bacterium | reverse complement strand
GATATCTCTGATGTCATGGTCAACGGCGCCGATATGACCTTCATCGAAGTGAACGGCAAGGTGCAGGAAACCGATGTTCGCTTTCGTGACAACGGACAGCTTCTGAATATCTGTCAACGGATCGTCAGTCAGGTCGGCCGTCGCGTCGATGATTCAAGTCCGATCTGCGACGCCCGCTTGCCCGATGGTTCTCGTGTCAACGTCATCGCCCCGCCGTTGGCTATCGACGGCCCGTGCCTCACCATTCGTAAGTTCAAGAAGGACAAGCTTACTCTCGATCAGCTTGTCAGTTTTGGTTCCGTGACGCCGGAAGGGTCCACCATTCTTCAGATTATCGGCCGGGTTCGCTGTAACGTGCTGATCTCCGGTGGTACAGGTTCCGGCAAAACGACCCTGCTCAACTGTCTCACCCGGTATATCGATGCCGATGAGCGGATCGTGACCTGCGAAGACGCCGCCGAACTGCAGCTCCAACAGCCGCACGTTGTTCGCCTGGAAACCCGCCCGCCCAATTTGGAAGGCGAAGGCGAGGTGACCATGCGCGATCTGGTCAAGAACTGTCTGCGCATGCGCCCTGAGCGGATTGTCGTCGGCGAAGTGCGTGGCCCCGAGGCGTTCGATCTGCTTCAGGCCATGAACACCGGCCATGACGGTTCCATGGGCACACTTCACGCCAACTCGCCGCGCGAAGCCATGTCCCGTATTGAATCGATGATTACCATGGGCGGTTATTCGCTTCCCTCGCGCACGATCCGCGAAATGATCTGCTCTTCGATTGATGTGATTGTCCAGGCAACCCGCCTTCGCGATGGTTCACGTCGGATCACCCACATCACGGAAGTGTTGGGTATGGAAGGTGATGTCATCATCACCCAGGATCTGTTCCTCTACGAGATGACCGGTGAAGATGCTTCCGGCAATGTTGTTGGCCGCCACCGCTCAACCGGCATCGGTCGCCCGGCATTTTGGGACCGGGCCCGGTACTTCAACGAAGAACAGCGTTTGGCCGCGGCGCTCGATTCCGCCGAGGTCGAAGAGCCATTGCAGAATTAGGAATACCGGGCGCCGTCGGTGCCCGGCAAAATCAAAGGACGCAAACAGCGTTCAGTACTATCGAAGGGGCGATATCAAAGCCCGTAGCATGATGCGCCAGTGGAGCCGGACAGTACGATGAATTCACCGCAAGCGGTTCAAATCGCTATACTTTTACTGATCGTTCTGACGGTCGGTGCAGTCGGATTGACGATATTTTTACCGTCGATCATAGGGTCTCGCAAATCGGAAAAACGCCTTAATCAGGTCACCATGTCGCGCAATCCGGGTGACCGGAAAGCCCATGCCGACGAAAATCGCCGCAAACGCAGCGTCGAGGACACGATCAAGGAAATCGAGGAGCAGCAAAAGCTGCGCGTCAACAAGACGGCCAAGCCGTCGCTGACCATGCGCATGCGCCAGGCCGGTTTGTCCTGGTCGAAAAATACCTATTTTGCGGTATGTGTTTTTGCGGGCGTATTCTCTTTCGCCGCGTCAATTTTCGGCGGAGGTGCAAAGTTGTTGCCGGCCTGCGGGTTTGCGCTAGCTGGCGGCCTGTTGTTGCCGCACATGTATGTGTCTCAAAAGCGTAAGTCCCAGTTCAAGAAATTCCTCAAAGAATTTCCCAACGCCGTCGATGTCATCGTCCGTGGTGTCAAGGCCGGCTTGCCGTTGATCGACTGTATGAAGGTGATCGCCTCCGACAGTCAGGAACCGGTTCGCAGCGAGTTTCGCGAAATCATCGAAGACCAGGCCCTTGGCCTGCCCATGGGTGATGCCGTCACCCGCCTGGTTGAGCGAATTCCTCTGGCTGAGGCAAATTTTTTCGCCATCGTTGTCGCCATCCAGTCCCGGTCCGGTGGTTCTCTTTCCGAAGTACTGGGCAATCTGTCCAAGGTGCTGCGCGATCGCAAAATGATGGAAGCCAAGATCAGGGCCATGTCATCGGAGGCGAAGTCGTCAGCCGGCATCATTGCCGCATTGCCGGTGGTCGTTACCGTTCTCGTTTACTTCTCCACACCCGGATACATAATGCGCCTATTTGAAACCTCGACCGGAAACCTGGTTTTGCTGGCTTCGGGCATGTGGATGCTCATGGGCGTTCTGGTCATGCGCAAGATGATCAACTTCGATTTCTAGGGGCCAGAACTGTTCACCAACCGACGCCCTCAATGACCCGGAACAATGACAATCGGATCGCCGTATCATGTTTGAAAATCCAGAATTAGTCATCGCCGTCTCTGCGGCAATCGCGGTCTTCTCAGCCGTCGTTGTCGTGTCATGGCCCTATCTGGTTCGCGATAATCTCGCCGGCCGCATGCGCCAGGTGGCCAATGAACGCGAACGTATCCGCGCCCGTGAGCGCGCCAAGATGCAGGCGACCCAAAAGCAATCGGCGGTCGGATCTCTGCGCCGTGAACCGACCAAGCTGTTCAAGGATATTGTCGACCGTCTCAACCTGTTCAAGCAGGCCGAAAACGGCAAGATCGCCAAAGACCTGCGGATGGCCGGATTCAGGGGACCAAACCCGGTGCTGGTGTTTTTGATCGCCCGCACGGTCATGCCGATCATCTTCTTTGGATTGGCGATCACCTACGTGTTTTACCTGACCGAATTTGACCGGCCGTTTCTCATGAAACTGGGTATTTGCCTGGGCGTCGCCTATGTCGGCTTTTACGCGCCGGGAACTTTTGTCAAAAACGCCATCAGCAAGCGCCAACTCAAAATTCGTCGCGCCTGGCCGGATGCGCTTGATCTCATGCTGATCTGCGTTGAATCGGGCATGGGTATCGAAACCGCATTCCGTAAGGTCTCCGAGGAAATTAGCCGCCAGTGCCTCGAACTGGCCGAAGAACTGAGCCTGACCACGGCGGAACTGTCCTACCTGCAAAACCGGCGTCGTGCCTTTGAAAACCTCGGTGAACGCACTGGTCTGGAGGGGGTCAAGGCGGTTGTCACCAGCTTTATCCAGTCTGAACGTTACGGTACGCCGCTCGCCCACTCCCTCCGGGTTCTGGCCCAGGAAAGCCGCGATATGCGGATGTCTGAGGCAGAAAAGAAGGCCGCCGGCCTGCCGCCAAAACTGACCGTGCCGATGATCCTGTTCTTCCTGCCGGTCTTGATTGCCGTCATCATTACGCCAGCGGTTATTCAGGTCATGGGTTACGAATAAGCGCCCATCCCGGCAAACTGATATCGCAAGCCCGGTCGGACCAACGGCCGGGCTTGTGTCATTCTGCGATGAGGAAATGCGAAGCGGTTTGCGCTTCAGTCATAATCGACCGCCACGAGATAAAGCCCGTCCGGTGGGGCGACTGGACCGCAACAGCTGCGGTCTCTGGCGGCCAGCGCCTCTGCAAGCGTTTCAGCCGACCAGCGACCCTCGCCAACAAGTTTGAGCGATCCTGCGATCGACCGCACTTGCCTGTGGAGGAAGGATCGGGCCGACACGGTGATCCGCACACGCTCGTCCAAACGCTGCACGGCGATTGCCTCAATCGTCTTCACCGGGCTTTTGGCCTGGCACTCGGCGGCGCGGAAAGTCGTAAAATCATGACGCCCGCATAGCGCCTGGGCCGCCAAATCCATGGCCACGGCATCAAGAGGAACGGCAACCTGCCAGAACTGGCTGCGGGAGAACGTCAGCGGCGCGCGCCGGTTGCAGAAGTCGTAGCGATAGTGCCGCATCACTGCTGAAAATCGCGCATCGAAGTCGCCATCGACGACCTCTGCGGCGAGCACCGCAACCAATTCCGGTCGCAAATGGGCATTGATGGCGTCGGCAACAGTATCTGCCGGCCAATCGCGCTCCAGATCGATATGGGCGACCTGACCCAGCGCGTGGACACCGGCATCGGTGCGCCCGGCACCATTGACCCGGACCGTTTCGCTGCTGAAGTCGAAAATCGCCCGCGCCAGCACACCCTGCACGGATGAGCCATTATTCTGCTGCTGCCAGCCACAAAACGGCGTGCCGTCATACTCCAGGGTGAGTTTGTAGCGGGGCATGACCTAGGTCGAACCGGCGACGCCCGGTAAAACAGTTCCGGCTGCAACAGGGTTTCCGCGAAGGAATGCAGCGCAATCCATTGCCCCCTTGCCCGCCGGTTGCAAGGTTCGCAGCGATATCGCACCGGTACCACAGGCAATAGTCAGACGATCATCCAGCACAGTACCCGCCGCACCGCTTCCTTCGACCGGTTTGCATGTCAGCACTTTCACCCGCAAGTCCTTGCCGGACGCCAGGATGAGGCACCATGCCCCCGGCACCGGCGACAGTCCGCGAATATGATTGTGAATTTCGCTCGCCGGCCGCGACCAGTCGATCCGGGTCTCGCCCTTGTCGATCTTCCTGGCATAACTAGCCCCGGCCTCGTCTTGCGCAGTACACGACAGGCCGCCGCGCTCCAGTGCACCGATAGCCCGCACGATCAGATTGCCGCCAAGTACCGCCAACCGGTCATGCAGGCTGCCGGCAGTCTCATCAGCGCCGATCGTGGCCCGCTCGGCCAGACACACCGGGCCGGTGTCGAGGCCGGCATCCATTTGCATGACCATCACGCCGGTTTCCTGATCGCCGGCCATGATCGCCCGCTGGATCGGCGCCGCACCGCGCCAGCGCGGCAACAACGAGGCATGGATATTGAAACACCCCTGTCGCGGCGCATCAAGAACCGCCTGCGGCAGGATCAAGCCGTAGGCGACGACAATCGCCGCATCGGCCTCAAACGCGGCAAACCGGTCCTGCGCTTCGCGATCCTTGAAGCTTGCCGGTGTTTCGACGGGCAGGCCGAATACGTCGGCTTGCTGGTGTACCGCCGAGCGCCGCTCCGCCATGCCACGCCCCGCCGGTCGCGGCGGCTGGGTATAGACGGCCGCAATCTCATGGCCGTGCCCGACCAGTTCATTGAGGGCAGGGACGGCAAAATCCGGTGTGCCCATGAAGATCAGGCGCAATACCATCAGACCCCGGCGCGATCACGATGACACCCGCGACGGAAGCCGGCCTGCGACTGGTTTCGATCAAAGGATCCGGCCATTACCTTTGTCCTTTTCCGCCTGCCGGGCTGCCTTGGTGAATTTGCGCACGACCAGATCCCGTTTCAACTTGGACAAGTGGTCGATGAACAGCGTGCCATCGAGATGATCCACCTCATGCTGGATCACCGTCGCCAAAAGTCCGTCGGCCTCCAGCTCCTGTTGCTTGCCGTGATAATCGACATAGCGCACATGGATCGATGACGGTCGCTCGATTTCGGCAAAATATTCGGGGATCGACAGGCAGCCCTCCTCGTGGATGGTGCGGTCATCCGACAACCCGACGATCTGTGGATTGATCAGAAAAATCGGATCGTGCGCCTCCGTTTCCTCATCGCGGCAGGTGTCGACAGTGATGATGCGCCTTAAAATGCCGATCTGAACCGCCGCAAGACCAATTCCCGGCGCGTCATACATCGTCTCCAGCATGTCATCGAGCAGGTTGCGCAATTCATCGTCCACCGCCTCGATGGCAGTGCTCTTTTTGCGCAGAACCGGGTCCGGCAATGTGATGATATCGCGAATAGCCATTGTCGTCGAAATACAAACGCCGCAGTAAAACAAGGGTCGCCGCGAGATAAGGTCTGCACGATGATCCGTCAACGGTATTGCCGGTAGCCGGCGGTAGCCAGAGCCCGTCAGCAGCAGGTGGGATTAGCCAATATCAGCCCACCCGAATCGGTTATGTTCCCTTTATGGACTATCTTTCAGGCATGATATTTAATCAAACAGGCTGGGTGATCAGCACGGCAGAGCTGGCAACAGCCGGCATTGCCGCGCTGGTTTTCCTTGCCTTCGTCGTCGCCCTCGTCCGCTCCGGCCGGGCCCGCCGCCGGGCCGAGGCAGCGGCCACCACCCGCGCCGCCGAACTGCAAGGCCACGTCAGCGAGCTTTTGAAAACTCAATCCGAACTCTCCGGCCGGCTGCAGTCCATGTCGGAAATGTTCGGCACCGGTCAGTCCCATCTCAACAAGACCCTTTCGGACCGCCTCGACAGTCTCGGCCACCGCCTCAGCCAGTCGGTCGGGGAACAGACGCGCACGACGGGTGAAAGCCTGAAACAGCTATACGAGCGCCTGGCCATTCTCGATGTGGCCCAGAAAAACATCAACGATCTGGCCGGGCAGGTGACCAACCTGTCCAATATTCTGGACAACAAGCAAACCCGCGGCGCCTTCGGCCAGGGCCGCATGGAAGCCATCATCGCAGATGGCCTGCCCAAGGGCGCCTATGGCTTTCAGGCGACATTGTCGAACCGGAACCGGCCCGACTGTCTGGTGTTCATGCCCAACGCCGCGCCGCCACTCGTCGTCGATGCCAAGTTTCCGCTGGAAGGCTATTCCGCTCTGAAGGAGGCAGCTTCGCCCGAAGGTCTGAAATCAGCGCAACAGCATTTTCGCACCGACATCATCAAGCACGTGAAGGACATCAAGGACCGATATCTGATTCCCGGCGAAACCCAGGACACTGCCTTCATGTTTGTGCCGTCGGAATCTGTCTTTGCCGAAATCCATGAGCGCTTCGAGGACATTGTCCAGCGGGCTTACAAGGCCCGCGTGGTGATCGTCTCGCCGTCGCTGTTAATGCTGTCGATCCAGGTCATTCAGGCGGTCCTGAAGGACGCCAGATTGCGCGAGCAGGCCCATATCATCCATGACGAAGTGATGAAACTGATGACCGATATTGGCCGCCTTGATGACCGGGTGCGCAAACTGGCCCAGCATTTTGGCCAGGCACAGGTCGATATCGACCAGATCCTGACCTCCAGCGACAAGGTGACCAAGCGTGGCCGTCGGATTGAAAGTCTCGGCTTTGGTGACAGCAAGCCTGATGATCTGGCCACTGACCAGGCTGCCGAGCGCCCACGGCCACGTCTTGCCGGCAACGAATAATTCAGCAATCGCAATAGGTTGGCGGATCATTAAAGATTGAACTAATTGCCGGCATTAACATTCAAGGCGCAGCGAGAAATTTGTGCGACAACCATCCGATGAAAAAATTGATGATCCATATGACCATCGTTAGTCTGACTGCTTTTGCTGCGGACTTCGCCCTCAATGAGGGCCGGGCTTCGCAAGCAATCATGCGAGATATGAATTCCGATCAGATTATCAAGGTCAGCAAGCGCAAGGCCGGCAGGGCGAATGCCTATATCCGTGCCGGCGCCAAGATGTAATTTCGGCCTGTAATTTCGGCCGATAATTAAAGCTGGCGCTGGCCAAACCTCCGCACACCGGACGATAATATTTCGTCATCTTGAATCCACGTAATCCTAAAACGGTGTCCGGCTTTTCATCGCTGCCGATAGTGTTCCATCGTCAAGATAGTCCAGTTCCCCGCCCACCGGCACACCGTGCGCCAGCCGTGTCACGCTCACACCGCTGCCCGCCAGTTGGTCGGTGATATAGTGCGCCGTTGTCTGGCCCTCCACCGTGGCGTTGACTGCCAGGATCAGCTCCGCCACATCGCCGCCGCGCGCCCGTCCCACCAGACTGGCAATGCTGAGGTCATCGGGCCCGACACCGTCGAGCGGTGACAAGGTGCCGCCCAACACGTGATAGTGCGCCTTGATGGCGTTGGCTCGCTCCAGCGCCCACAGGTCGCCAACATCCTCCACCACCACCAGCCGCGTGCTGTCGCGTGTCGGATCGCTGCAGATTGCGCACGGATCGCGCGTGTCGACATTGCCGCAAACCGAGCACAGTCGCACTTTGGCAGCCGCCTCGCTCATGGCGCTGGCCAGCGGTTCCAGCAACGCCTCTTTTTTCTTGACCAGATGCAGAGCCGCCCGCCGGGCCGAGCGTGGTCCCAGCCCCGGCAGCCGCGCCAGCAACTGGATCAGCCGTTCGATTTCAGGACCGACAACTTTGTGGCTCATGGTGCGCTGACCGGGCCGCTAGAACGGCAGTTTCATGCCTGGCGGCAGCGGCAGGCCGGCGGTCAGGTCCTGCATCTTTGCTGCCGCTTCCGTTTCCGCCTTGCCGCGCGCATCGCTTGCCGCGGCGACAATCAGGTCTTCCAAAATCTCGATTTCGTCCGCCTTGATCAGCGACGGGTCGATCTTCACTGATTTCAGTCCGCCTTTGCCATCGACGGTCACACTCACCAATCCCGCGCCCGACGATCCGCTGATCGTCATCTCGGCGATTTCGTCTTGCAGGCTCTGCATTTTTTCCTGCAGCTCCTTGGCCTTGCCCATCATGCCCATCAGATCGCGCATTGTTTCTCCATCACTTTCATTTGTCGTGTTTCGCCTCATTGGCGGCATCCGCGCCGGTCCGGTCGGCACCGATGTCTTCGTCGGGCGCCGCGTCCGGGCCGCTGATTTCGCGGACGCTGACGATCTCGGCGCCCGGAAAAACGTCCAGCACATGCGACACCAGCGGGTCGGCCTTTATTGCGGCCATCTGCCGGGCCTCGTCGGCCTTGCGCCGCTGATAGGCGCTGATTGCCTCCGGTGGCGCAGCGCCGATGATGACGATCCAGCGCTCGCCCGTCCAGGATTGCAGGGTTTCGGCGATCTGTTGCGGCAGGCCCGGATCGGCATCCGGGGTCAGGGCAATTTCCAGCTGCCGGTCATTGACCCGGATCGGAATAACCTGGCGCTCCAGCGATCGAAACATCAAACGGTCCCGGCGCTCCCGCGCCATTTCCAACAACGCTTCAAAACCCGAAGGCAGGTCACCTGCTGCGGCGGTAGTAGCGGTATCAGGGTCATGATGTACGGGCAGCCCGGGCGCCGGAACGTTTTCATCCCACGGTGGCGAGACCGGATCATGGTCAGGTTCCAGTAAAATTTCCGAGACAATATCTGGGTCAATATCCGGGCGAAATTCAGGATTGATTTCCGGATCGTGCAGGCGCGCCATGGCCGCGCCCGGCCCACCGTGCCCGCCAGCCGGGGTAATAGCGGCGTGCCCTCGCTGCGCCTCGGCCGTTCCTTGCCCGCTCGGGCCGGGTGCGGGTCCAGTGTGGCCATTGCCATCGGTTTGCCGGTTTGGCGTATCAGATGGCGCGCCAGAAGGTGCAGTTGCGCCATGTTCCGCCAGCGCTTTCAGCGCCTCATCCGGTGTCGGCAGATCGGCCGCATGACACAGCCGCACCAGCACCATATCGGCTGATGCCGATGGGCGCGGCGAGCGGCCGGTCTCCTCAATGCCGGCAAGCAGGATCTGCCACAGTGTCGACAGGGACCGAACCGAGAGTGTTTTGGAGAATTCCAGTCCGCTAACCCGTTCGGTTTCCGATGCGCCGGGGTCGTTGGCCGCATCCTCGGTAATCTTGATGCGAGTGACAAAATGAGTGAAGTCGGCAAGGTCGGTGAGTACCACCAGCGGCTCCGCGCCGGTTTGGTAGAGCGCCGACATGCGGGCAAGTGCGCTTTCAGTCCGGCCACTGGCGATGTCATCAAAAAAATCTATTGTCTGGGCGCGATCGGCGAGGCCAAGCATCGCCTGCACCGTTTCGGCGTCAACATCGCCGCCGCTATGGGCAATCGCCTGATCCAAAATAGATAGCGCATCGCGCACCGAGCCTTCTGCCGCCCGCGCAATAATTCGCAGCGCCGGCTCAGAAGCGGAAATGCCTTCCTGTTCCCCGATATGTTGCAAATGCTTCATCAGTTCGGCCGCACTGACCCGTTTCAGGTCAAAACGTTGGCACCGGGACAGGATCGTCACCGGCACTTTGCGAATTTCGGTAGTCGCAAACACGAATTTCACATGGGCTGGCGGTTCTTCCAGCGTCTTGAGCAGGCCATTGAAGGCCGACTTCGACAGCATGTGCACTTCGTCGATGATATACACCTTGAAGCGCGCGCTGACCGGCGAATAGCGCGCCGATTCAATAATATCGCGAATATCGTCGATACCGGTATGCGAGGCGGCATCAATCTCAATCACGTCCGGGTGCCGTCCTTCCATGATCGCCTGGCAATGAACGCCAATGTCTCCCAGATCGACCGTCGGCCCGGCCTGAGCGTCTACGGCAGTGTCTTCAGGCGCATAATTGAGACCGCGGGCCAGAATGCGTGCTGTTGTTGTCTTGCCGACGCCGCGCACTCCGGTCAGCATCCACGCATGGGCAATCCGCCCCGCCTCAAAGGCGTTGCGCAAGGTGCGCACCATTGCCTCCTGTCCGATCAGATCGTCAAACCGCGCCGGGCGATATTTCCGCGCCAGAACCTGATAGCCGGATTTGCCGTCAGTGGAATTGTCAGCCTCGCTCATCGCCCATTCATACGCCCTGCATGGCCGGTCGTGAAGCAGATTCCAGTACCTGGGCACACCGGGGTTGCGATGTGCGGGCGAAGGGGCGATATAGGGCGCGGGAGGTTGGCGGTGGACGAGCCACTCGCCAACCGGGTCAGGTCCGGAAGGAAGCAGCCCCAACGAGTTCCGGCACGGGTTGCCGTCCAGCCTCCTACAATACCGGCAATTTTATCTTGGTCCGACCGGCGCGATTGTGTTCAGGGCGCGGCGTGACCATCCAGCGCATCGGCAACGGCGGTGACGAAGACCGACAGATTGTCGGTGACGAAATCGACCGCATCATCGGCAGTGCCGGCGCCATGGCCTTCCCGTTCCCAACTTTCTGCCACCGTTCCCTTGATCTGCGACGGGACGACCAGAACAGTGCGCATACCGATTGATTTTGGCACCATAAGATTGCGCACCAGATCCTCGAACATGGCGGATTTTTCCGGGAGAACATCGAACCGGTTGATAAACCGCTCATAGGTTTCGCGCGCCGGCTTGGGCAGCAGCTTGGCTGCAACGATGTCGAAAATATCCTCGAAATGATTGGTAACGCCGAGGCGTTCGGCAACCTTTTCCGCGTGCGTCCGCGATCCGTTGGTGAAGATATACTTGCGCCCCGGAAGTCGTTCGATCGCCGCACCGAGAGCCGGATCCGGCGCCACCGGCGAATGATCGATGTCGTGCACAAACTCAAGAAAATCATCCGGATCGACACGATGCTCGGCCATCAGACCGGCCAGCGTCGTGCCGTGCGCCTCGTAAAAACGCTTTTGGATCACGTGCGCCTCGTCCGGGGCGACTTTCAGGAGTGTTGCAACATAGGTCCGGATACGCTCATCAATTTGCGCAAAAAGGTTCGAGTGGCGTGGATAAAGCGTGTTGTCGAGATCGAAAATCCACGCATCGACAGTGGCAAATGCCGACAGCTCCACGGCAGGTGTCTGGTTTGCCGGATTGTCCGTATCGGTACGGGTGTCCGCGCTGCTGTCCGGCAGGAGGGATGATCGATCAGTCATGGCCTCAATATAGGGCGAACCGATTAATGTTCCTTCACAACCATGCGCACGAATGCGCCAGCCGCACGTGTTCGCCGCCCATCTTGCCCGACAATTTGCCTGGCCGTCCTCAGCCCGGTCAGTCGGCCATCAGCGCCAGCAACGGCGCCACGGCTGCCTGCCATGAGGCACGCGCCTCCAGCCGGTCGATCCAGGCGGCAACATGGGGCGTATCATCCAGCGAAATGCTGGACGGGACCCGCGCCATGAAGGTACTCGCCATTGAAAAATCAACAACGCTCAGTTTTCCGGCCACCCATTCCTTGTCGGCCAGGTTTGCGTCAAGAACCGGCAGGAATTGGGCAATTTCCTTGCGCCGGGTTTCAATCACGGTCTCGTCGGGTTCGCCCATGCCGAACCGCGTCTTGAACAAGAGTTCAAACCCCAGCCCCTGCATCGCCGGACCCAGATGGATGGCCTGCCAGTTTGACCACTGGTCGATGATGGCACGCTGTTTGTTATCATCAGGATAAAGTCCGGCATCGGGCTTCAGGCTGGCGAGATAGCGCATGATTGCGCGGCTTTCCCACAACACGAAATCGCCATCGACCATGGTCGGCACCTTGCCGTTTGGATTGATCGCCAGGTACGCCTCGGTCTTGTGCTCACCCTTCATCAGGTCGATGTCGATGATGTCGAGTTCGATATCCAACTCGTTGGCAACAGCTCGAACGCGCAGGGTATTGGGCGAGAAATCAGCGTTGTAGAATTTCATGGTGTTCTCCAGTTTGCGCGATCGGTGCGGCGCAGCACTGGATATAGGGTGCCGTGACTAAAACCGAAATTAAAAATACCGGCGGCGTTTAGCGGCAGTCAGGCAAAGAACGGGTCGTCGGCATTTTTGAGTTCACACGGATTGCCATCCGGGTCAGCGAATGTGCCGACCGTGCCCCAGTCATAGTGGGCGATTGTCACATTTACACCACGTCGTTCAAGTTCTGCTGCGGCAGCGGCCACGTCGGCAACGTTGAAGCGCAACATGGCCGGGTTCTGATCCATTGTTTTGCGATCCGGTGCCGCAACGCCACCATGCTCGACCATCAAATAGCCGGAGCCGAAGCGGAAACAAGTCAGCGACGGTTTTTCAAACCAGAGCGGCAGGCCCAGGGTCGTGCCGTAAAAGGCGACGCATTCCTCATATTGCTCGGTACCGAGGATAATCCCATAGGTCTCGGCAGCAAAAGGTGGCGCCACGCTCATGTCGAAATCATCGTGCCGGCGCCCTCATCGGTGAACAGTTCCAGCAAAACCGCATGGGGCGCCTTGCCATTGAGGATAACAACGCCATCCACCCCTTGCGCCACCGCATCGATGCAGGTCTCCACCTTTGGGATCATGCCGCCGGAAATGCGACCGTCCCCGATCATTGCCTTGGCCTCGCCTGTCGTCAGTTTCTTGACCAGATTGCCGTCGCCATCCAGAACACCTGGCACATCGGTGAGGAATAATAGCCGTTCCGCCTTCAGCGCCCCGGCGATGGCGCCGGCAAACGTGTCGGCGTTGATATTGTAGGTCTGCCCGTCCCGACCCGGCGCAATCGGCGCGATCACCGGGATCATCTCCGAGCGCGCCAGAAGATCAAGCAGCCGCCGATCGACCTTCGCCGGCTCGCCAACAAAACCCAAGTCGACGATTTTTTCGATATTGGAATCCAGATCGACCACAGTCCGCTTCACCGGTTCGGCGGAGACCATGCTGCCATCCTTGCCGCACAGGCCGATGGCCCACGCGCCCTCGGCATTTATGGCGGTGACGATCTCTTTGTTGATGGAGCCGGCAAGCACCATTTCCACCACTTCCACGGTTTTTTCATCGGTGATCCGCAGGCCATCGTGAAACTGGCTTTCTATCCCCAGCCGCTTCAGCATATCTGCAATTTGCGGGCCGCCGCCATGCACCACGATCGGGTTGACCCCGGATTGTTTCAAAAGCGCGATATCGCGGGCAAAGGCTTTCGACAATACCGCGTCGCCCATGGCGTTGCCGCCATATTTGACGACAACCGTTTTGCCTGAATAGCGCTGCATGAAGGGCAGGGCGGAAGCAATCAGCCGGGCCTTGTCGTGGCCGGAAGTGGCCGGGCCTTTTGGATGTGGTGTCGGGCTGCTCATGGCTGGAATGGTCAAATCCGGGTGGGAAACTATGTCGCCTGCGATCTGTGATAACGGCATCCGGTGGCAAGGACAATCGCGATGCTGGCGCAGTGGTTGATGCCTTGGCTCAGATCAGATCCGAGATCGTCCGCCGCAATTCATCAAGCCCGATCGCTTTGTTGCTGGAAGTCGCCAGCACTTGCGGATACGCCGCCGGGCGCTTGGCAATCGCCGCTTCTGTTTCGCCAGTCAGTCGGGTGAGTGCTGGCGGCTTGATCTTGTCACCCTTGGTCAGCACAACCTGATAGGACACCGCGGCGCGATCCAGCATCGTCAACATATCGAGATCGCCGGCCTTCAGGCCGTGGCGGGCATCGACAAGCACAAAAACCCGTTTCAAGGTGGCCCGGCCGGAAAGATAACGGCGGATCAGCCGCGTCCACGCTTCGATGGCGTTTTTCGGCGCCTTGGCAAAACCGTATCCGGGCAGATCGACGAGCACGATCGGCGGCAGGGTTTCCTCGTCTGCCTGATTTTGATCCGGTACAAAGAAATTGAGCGATTGCGTGCGCCCGGGCGTATTGGACGTGCGGGCCAGACCCGACTGGCCGACCAGCGCATTGATCAGGCTGGATTTGCCAACGTTTGAGCGCCCGGCAAAGGCAACCTCCAGCGGCCCTTCCGCCGGTAGCGACGTCACGTTGGGTGCCGAAAGGACAAACCGCCACGAACCGGCAAACAGATCAGTCATGTCGGCACCTGGGCAGGAGCGGCCTATTCAGCCGGGTCTTTCTTTGGCTTGTCCTTTTCGGCTTCGCCCCCGGTATCTGCGGACGTCGAAGAACCCCGGCCGACCATCGATTTCAAATTGCCCCACAGTTCGATCTTCACCCCGTGGCGTCGCATGATCGTGCCTTGTTGCAGGATCGACAGGAAATTGTTCCACGCCCAGTAGATCACCAGGCCGGCCGGGAACGAGGCCAGCATGAAGGTGAAGATCACCGGCATCCAGGCAAAGATCATCGCCTGTGTCTTGTCCGGCGGCGTCGGGTTCATCCGCATCTGGACAAACATTGTGATCCCCATCAGCAGCGGCCAGATGCCCAGCATCAGGAATTGTGGCGGCGTAAACGGCAGCAATCCGAACAGGTTGACGAACGAAGTGGGATCGGGCGCTGAAAGATCCTGAATCCAGCCGAAGAACGGCGCGTGCCGCATCTCGATGGTGACGAACAGGACCTTGTAGAGCGAGAAAAAGACCGGAATTTGGATGACGATCGGCCAACAACCCGATAGCGGATTGATCTTTTCTTTCTTGTAGAGACCCATCATTTCTTTTTGCAGGGCCGCACGGTCATCCTTGAACCGCTCCTGCAATTTTTTCACTTCCGGCTGCACCTTCTTCATCTTGCTCATCGACGCGTAGGACTTGTTGGCAAGCGGGAAGAAGATGGCCTTTACCAACACCGTCACGGCGAGGATCGCCAGGCCGAAATTACCGATCTGGCCGACCAGCCAGTGAATGACCAGAAACATCGGGCGGGTGAGGAAATAGAACCAGCCCCAGTCGATCAGGTCATCGATCCGCGCAATGCCGGGATTGTCCTTGTAGGCACTGAGAACGCTGTATTCCTTGGCGCCGGCAAAGAGTCGGGTCTGTGTGCTGGCCGAACCACCGGCGGACACCACCACCGCGTCGCCGCGATAATCAGCCTGATAGGTCGGTATTTCGCCAATCTTGCCGGGCACAAACCGCCCTTCAAAACCCGATTCACCGGCGGGGATAAGCGCGGTCGCCCAGTATTTGTCGGCAATCCCCACCCAGCCGGTTTCGGCCGCGAAGGATTCAATCGTGTCGAGTTTTTTGTATTTGGTCAGCTCCAACAGCGGTTTGTCGTCGTCGGCGCCCTGAATGGCGGCAGTCATCCCTTCATGCAGGATGAAAAAGCCGGAGGCATTCGGATCGCCGCGCCGGTGGACCAGCCCGTAGGGATAGAGCGTCGCGGCATCTGTTCCCGAATTGGCAACACCCTGTGTCACGGAAAACAGGTAATCCTCGTCAACCGAAATCTGCCGCGTAAACGTCAGCCCGCTCCCATTGTCCCAGGTCAGCGTCACCGGCTGGCCGACCGATAGCGCATCCCGGTCAGTTTTCCAGACGGTATCGACGCCCGGAACCGGTGGCCCGTCTGGCGTCGTGACCCAGCCAAATTCGGCGTAGTATGGCGAAGCGCTTCCCACCGGCGACAGGAATTCGATCAGCGGCGAACTGGCATCCAGCGTTTCGCGGTATTTAGTGAGGAGAAGATCATCAATCCGCCCGCCGGTCAGATTGATTGACCCTTTCAGCTTTGGGGTGGAAATTGTCACCCGCGCGCTGAGGGACAGGGCAGCCTCCCGGGCCTGCGGTAATGCCGCCGCATCGCCGGGCAGGACCGGTGTCGCCTCGCTGGTAGCCCCGCCTGCGGCATCGCTGCCGGGAATCGTCGGCGCGCCGGGGCTGGAAATGCCGGTTCCCGATGCACTGTTACCTGCCTGATTGGCCGCGGTTCCGGCAACGCCACCAGCGCCGGGCGCCGTGCTGCCAAGCTGTTCGGCCTGTTGTGCCGCTTGTTCCGCAGCCTGTTTCTGGCGCTCTACCGTGAGTTTGGGTCCGGCGATAAAATACTGCCAGCCCAGGAGCACAAGAAAAGACAGGGCGATGGCAACAATGACGTTGCGGTTGTTTTGCATGGCTTGGCTATTTGCCCTTTTGCGCGTTAGGCCCGTTGGCCTGGTCTGGTATCTGGGGACAGGCGGGGATTTTTAAAAGGTCTGCTGACAGTGTCGATACAAGTGTGCCAAACGGCATCGTCATTGCCTCCCGCCGGCCTATCAACACAATATCGCAGCTGGCGTGATCATCCTTACCGGTGGCGTGGCCGATCGCAGCACGCAGCCGCCGCCGGATGCGATTGCGTTCAACCGCTTTTTTTGCTGTTCGCTTGGTAACCGTCAAACCATAGCGCGCCGGACCGTCATCGTCCCGGCATCGCGACTGAATTGTCATGGCACGGTTTGATCTTCGCCGGCTTCTGGCAGCCGCGACGAAATCCCGCCGTTGTTTCAGGCGTTCCACGATACCGGTTACGCGGACAGGCGCTTGCGTCCCTTGGCACGACGCCGGGCCAGCACTTTGCGTCCATTGGCGGTAGCCATGCGAGAACGGAACCCGTGACGGCGCTTGCGCACGAGATTGCCCGGTTGGAATGTGCGTTTCATCTTAACGTTGCCGCCAAAAAAGCGGCCCTCAATCTGTGCGGTGCGCCGTGGGAGCCAATCTGGACCCGGAGGGCGCAGCCATGTTCGGAAAGTCGCCGGAATCCAACGCGCCGCGATGTTCCAGCTTCGCGTGCGCGATATACGGTCAAAGCCCCCGCCAAGTCAACGCGCATCCGCCCGGCGGGCGGTTTTCCCGTCGATCACGCCTTGGTGATGGGTGGCACGATGAATGTCAAATGACGGTGAGAGGACCCCCATCGCGCCCAATATTGCCTACATTGGGTGACAACGGGCCACAAGCGGGCAGTCATGAGGCTTTGCGGTGCCGGAAATTGGGCGACGATTCCAAAATGTGCCATGGCGACACGATGGCGATTTTTTTACGACTGCCGGGCAATGATGCGCGGCGGCAACACGTAAGTTTCGGAACGACAACATGATTGTGGATGACGCCGAACAGGCCAACACACCGGCACAAGCAAGGTCCCTGTGGATCCGGTTGCTTCCGGTATTTGTCGTTTTATCGCTTCTCCTTTTGGGCTATGCCCGCGGCTACCATCAGTTTTTTTCTCTTGATCACATTGTCGCCCACCGCGATCGCCTCCTGGATTATGTCGGCAATCACGGCACTTTTGCCGCCATCACCTATTTTATTCTTTATATCGTCGCGGTCGCTATCTCGTTTCCGGGCGCGAGCATTCTGACGATTGCCGGCGGGCTGATGTTTGGCTGGATGCTGGCCGGAACAATGACCGTGGTCGCTGCCACGGTCGGTGCATCGATCATATTCCTGGTTGCCCGAACCGCGTTTGGCGACGTTCTGCGCGCCTGGGCCGGGCCGCGTCTTGCCAAGCTTCAGGACGGATTTCAGGAAAACGCCTTCTCCTATCTCTTGTCGATCCGCTTCATTCCGCTGTTTCCATTCTGGCTGGTGAACCTTGCGCCGGCTTTGTTTGGCATGAAGCTGGTGCCGTATGCGGTGGCGACGTTGCTGGGCATCATTCCGGGTACCTTTGCTTATGCGTTTTTTGGCCAGAGCCTGCGCATGGCGATTGCCGATGGCGGCCCGATCGTCTCCACGCAGCTGCTTTTGGGCTTTGCCGCACTTGGTCTTGCCACATTGATCCCGATCATGATTAAGCGCTGGCGCGCGTCGAACCAGCCTGATAGCCAACCCAATCAGTAAAACTCATCCAGGATACGGGGCACCCCATGCCAGAAATGCTGAAGCCGGACATCTGTGTCATCGGCGCAGGATCCGGCGGCCTGACCGTCGCCGCCACCGCCGCCTCGTTTGGTGTCGATGTGGTGTTGATCGAACGCGACCGCATGGGGGGCGACTGTCTCAATTTCGGCTGTGTGCCGTCCAAGGCGCTGATTGCGGCGGCAAAACAGGCCCATACCATCCACAAGGCGCCGGTATTCGGCGTCAGCGCCGGCGAACCGGCTGTCGATTTCAAGGCCGTTCATGACCATATCCACGGGGTGATCGGCGCCATCGCGCCCAATGATTCCGTCGAGCGCTTTACCAGCCTGGGCGTGAAGGTAATCGAGGCGGAGGCAAGTTTCATCGACCGCCGCACGGTTGCCGCCGGCGATTATCAGATCCGCCCGCGGCGCTTTGTCATTGCTACCGGTTCGCAGCCGTTCGTTGTGCCGATCCCCGGCCTCGACAAGGTGCCCTACCTGACTAACGAGACCATTTTCGACCTGACCAAACAGCCCGGCCATCTCATCATCATTGGTGGGGGCCCGATCGGCATCGAATTGGCTCAGGCCTATGCGCGGCTCGGATCGCAGGTCACTGTTTTGGAGGCCATGACGGCGCTCGGCAAGGACGATCCCGAACTGACCGCCCGTGTGCTCGACAGTGTGCGTGCCGATGGCGTGGTTGTGCGCGACAACACCAAGGTCATCAAGGTCGCCAAACAGGGACGCTACGGCGTGCGAGTGACCGTGGATGCGGGAGACGGTGAAGAAACACTGACGGGCACCAATCTTCTGGTGGCCACCGGCCGCACCCCCAATGTTGACAGCCTCAAACTGGATGCCGCCCGTGTTGCCCATTCCCGCAAGGGTATCGAGGTTGGCGCCAATTTGCGAACGTCGAACCGCCGGATCTATGCGATTGGCGATGTCGCCGGCGGGTTCCAGTTTACCCATTGGGCCGGCTATCAGGCCGGCCTGGTTATCCGCGCCATCCTGTTTCGGATGCGGGCCCGGATGAATAACGACCTGGTGCCATGGGCGACCTTCACCGATCCCGAGCTTGCCCATGTCGGCCTAACCGAAGACCAGGCCCGCAAGCGGGCAAAGACGATCCGCGTCCTGCGCTGGCCTTTTGCCGAAAATGACCGGGCCCAGGCCGAGAGGCAGCCGGTTGGCGAGGTCAAGGTGATTACTGACAAGAAGGGCCGCATTCTGGGTGCCGACATTGTTGGTGCCCATGCCGGCGATCTGATCGGCATGTGGGCCATGGCGATTGCCAAGAAGATGACAGTTCGCGACATGACGTCCCTGGTGCTGCCCTATCCGACCTTTGCGGAGATCAACAAGCGCGTTTCGGTCAGCTTTTATGCCCCGAGCGTCCTTGATCCCCGCCTGCGGCGACTTATTCGTTTTTTGCGGATATTCGGCTAGAAAGTCGCCATCAAACAGATCGCGTCGTTTCTTGCGATCGGAGAGTGGCCGGTTGGGCATGGGCTCAAAAACCAGACATACAGCGGGCCCCGGCCCTGATGTCGCGCAGGCTTTGGCCAGGGGGCAGGCGTTCGAGCGGGCCGGGCAGATTGCCGACGCGATCCGGGTTTATCGGGGAATATTGGCCGCCTCGCCGCGCCAACCCCAGGCGCGCACACGGTTGGGGACAATCGCGCTCAATGACGGCGACAGCGAAGCTGCGCTGGGCCATTTTGAAAAGGCCGCCAAGGCCAACCAGAAAAACGCCGGAATGCGGGCCAACGTGGCGACCGTCCATTTGCGCCGGCTGGAATACCACAAGGCAATTCCGCATCTGAAAAAGGCATTGGCGCTGGATCCCGGCCTGCTGATAGCCCTGCGCAATCTCGGTGAATGCCTGTTCATGCTCAACGATCTTGATGGCGCCCGCCGCTGGCTGGAAAAGGCGCTGACAGTGGCGCCCGACAATGCCGATCTGCAATTTGATCTGGGACGGCTCGAGCGGGCAACCGGCAACATGGCGGCAGCCGACACGATTTATCGCAAACTGATTGCGGCCGGTACGCAGGTTTCAAAAGCTTATAGCGGCCTTGCCGCAACCCGCAAATTCACCGGCGATGACCCCGAGCTTGACGACATCGAGATGTTGCTCAAACAGGATCGGCTTGCGCGGCAGGAACGCCAGAACCTGGCTTTTTCCGCCGGAAAAATGGCCGCGGACCGGGACGAATATGAACGCGCCTTCGGCCACTTTGAGACCGCCAACGCCAACTATGAATCCGACCCTGGCGGCGATGATTTTGCCGCCTATATCGAGGCGATGAAAGCGGCAATCACGCCGGATTTTTTCAGAGAACGCGCAGATTTTGCAGCCCAAAGCGACCGCCCGGTCTTCATATTCGGCATGCCGCGCTCGGGGACTTCGTTGGTCGAGCAGATATTGGCCAGCCACCCGCAATTCGATGGTGCTGACGAACTGCCGTTTTTCAATGCCGCCTGCCGCCAGCTTGGCGCGACCGTTAAAACGCCGGAATTGTTTGCCCAGGCAGCGACCGGTCTGACCCGACGCGATGCCCGGCGTATGAGCCGGGAGTATCTCGACGTCTTGTCCCACCATTCCCGGTCAGCCAGGCGGGTTTCCGACAAATTGCCCCACAATTTCGAACGTCTGTGGCTTTTGGCGCTGCTGTTCCCGAACGCCGCGTTCATCCATTGTCGACGCAATCCGGTGGCCACCTGCGTTTCGTGCTATACCAATCCCCTGAATGAGCAACATGCCTACGCCACTGATCTTCGCGCCCTTGGCCGCTATTATCGGCTGTATGACGCCCTGATGGATCATTGGCAGGCGGTATTGCCGGTGCCGGTTATGGAATGTGAGTACGAGGCCGTGATTGCCGACCCCGAAAACCTGTCGCGAAAGCTTGTCGCCCATGTCGGCCTGCCGTGGCACGATGATTGTTTGAGCTTTCATGAAAACCGCCGCGCCGTGCGCACCTTGAGCGGCGCACAGGTTCGCCAGCCGGTTTACCAATCCGCCCGTGCCGCCTGGCGGCATTATGAAGCCCATCTGGAGCCGCTGATGCAGGCGCTCGGCGATCTGGTTGGCGGCGGGAAAGAGGCCACCGCCGGCGCTGCTGGCACCAGCCATCGGGGACGATCATGAACGAGCGAGGCATTGCAAACAGTCGGCAGGACCAGTCTGGAAGCGCGGATGACACCCGGCCGGCGGAAGTTGATACGATCGAGGTTGCGATCGGCGGGCAGGCGGTACCCGACCAACTGGCCGGTAACAACCCAAGCCGCCGTCCTGGCGGACCAATTGCCCGCAGCCTGTCTTACAAGTTGCTGCTGCTGACGATCCTCTTCGTCATGCTCGCCGAAGTGCTGATCTACGTGCCGTCGATCGCCAATTTCCGCAATGTCTGGCTCCACGAGAAACTGGAACTGGCGGCCGTAACAGCCGTAGTGGCGAGCTCTGGAACCGAAAATGGCCTGACGCCGGAACTGCAACGGCAAATGCTGGAGTCGATTGGGCTGGAATCGGTCGCTCTGCGCAGTGAGGGGCAGCGCATGCTGATCGCCGCCGGCGATATGCCCAAGGCGGTTGCCGCCCACTACGATCTGACCCGAATTCGACCGTTTGAAAGCATATCGGCCGCCTTTGCCACGCTGTTTGCAACTGGTGATCGCCACATCATGGTTGCTGGCAAACCGCCGGTCGGCAGCGAGGGGCTGGATGTCGTCATCCGCGAATCGGCGCTGCGCAAGGCCATGCTGCTCTATTCCCGCAATATTCTCCTGCTCTCGCTGGCGATCTCGATCTTCTCCGCCGCCCTTGTCTATCTGGCGCTGAAACGGCTGATCGTCCGCCCGATTACCCGGATCGGGACCAACATGGCGGCATTTTCCCAGGCCCCTGATCAGCCCGGCAGCATCATTGCGCACTCGGGGCGCAGTGATGAGATCGGTCAGGTCGAAGAGCGTCTGGCGACCATGCAGACGGCACTCCGGGAAATGCTGACAAAGCAACGCCATCTGGCGGACCTTGGGCTGGCGGTCTCCAAGATCAATCATGATTTGCGCAACATTCTGGCCTCGGCCCAGCTGTTTTCTGATCGCCTGGAATCCACCGATGACCCGGTCGTCAAGCGCGTCGCGCCCAAGATTGTCAGTACGATCGATCGAGCGATTGGTTACACGACATCGGTGTTGTCCTACGGTCAGGCCAATGAGGAGCCGCCCCGCCGCCGCTTGGTCGCGTTGGCGGCATTGATCGATGATGTCGCCGACACATTATCCCTGCCCGCCCATGAGCAAATCAGCTGGGAAAACCGCTTGGCCAGCGATGTCGAAGTCGATGCCGATCCGGACCAGCTGTTCCGGGCCATCATGAACATTTGCCGCAACGCCATCGAAGCGTTGCTCGGCGATCGCGATCTGGCGGTTATCCGCCGCCTGTGGGTGGAAGGAAGCCGCAGCGGCGGCGTGGTGACTGTTCGCATTTGCGACACTGGCCCCGGTGTTCCCGAACGCGCCCGCATGGCGCTGTTTGAACCGTTCAGGGGCTCGGCCAGACCCGGTGGAACCGGCCTTGGCCTTGCCATCGCGGCGGAAATCACCCGCGCCCATGGCGGCGACATCCGCCTCGTTGAACGCCCCGGCGCCGGCGCAATATTTGAACTGACACTGCCGGACCGACCGGTCGAACTGGACAGACACAGACAGGCGACACAGATCAACCCATAGGACGGCGCCAGATCGTTGGAATCGCTGGACAGCCGGCCGTATGGTCTTGATCTCCAGTGATGCCATGGTCCTGAAGTGCCGATGCGGTAGCCGATGCCGGTTGCGATACTTGCAATCGCGCCGTCGATTGATTAGGTGGACCGGCTTGGCGGGAAAATTGTACCGATGACCCGCTTTGGCAAGGCGCCGGTAGCTCAGCTGGATAGAGCACCAGACTACGAATCTGGGGGTCGGGGGTTCGAATCCTCTCCGGCGCGCCAATGTTTTCAATGAGTTAAGTAAAGTGGAGTTTGTCTCGTAACAAATTGGCGTCCAAATGGCGTCCAGTACGATTGAAAAAGCATCCAACTTAGTCCAATAAAACCTGCCTGAAAAACCTAGACACCTCCGGAATCTGACTTTGGCGGCAGGTTTGTGATCGCGTCGAACCCGTCGCGCAGATCCGTTACCCGAGGCCGCCCAATCGCCTTGTGCTGTGGCATGAAATGCGCGATCAGCGCCCACTCACCATCCGTGGTATCGCTTGCATAGCATCCGCCGCTGCGGTCATATTGATGTCGAGTGATTTCTGTCCAGGCCATCTGTGATCTCGGTTAAGTGTTGCAACTCAACAGGTTCACATCCAACTGAAATCACTCAACTCTTTTCGGATCTGTCCGGCGTCAGCGCTCATGGAACAGACTGAGGTATTTTCATAAGGGAGTGTTTTGGCTCATCGTCACGGATCAGGAGTGAACGATGAGACAGAGATCAAAACGGCATCAGGATGCCGCAGAGCGCACGATGAAAGAT
>CAXMRP010000169.1:0-7313 GCA_964196155.1 uncultured Polyangiaceae bacterium | reverse complement strand
GACGCCCGCAACACCAACAAGATCTGGGACCAGTTGTATCGGTCCTCCATGCCCTATGGCCGCAAGGGCCTGCCGGTCATGGCGATCAGCACCGTCGATCTGGCCCTGTGGGATCTGGTTGGCAAGGCCCGTGGCGAGCCGGTCTACAATCTCATCGGCGGTCTGTGCCGCGATGAAATCGAGTTTTACTGCACCGGCCCGGCTCCCGATGCGGTCAAGGATATGGGGTTTTGGGGCGCCAAGGTGCCGCTGCCTCACAGCCCGTTTGACGGCGATGCGGGCCTGCGCAAGAACGTCGAATATCTCACCGCCCAGCGCAATCTGGTCGGGCCGGGCTATCCGTTGATGGTCGACTGCTACATGGCCCTGAACGTGACCTATGCCATCCAGCTGGCGGAGGCGTGCAAGGCGCTCGACATCTATTGGTGGGAGGAGGTTTTGTCCCCCGATGATGTCGAAGGACACGCCTTGCTCAAGCAGGCCCATCCCACATTGCGCTGGACCACCGGCGAGCACGAATATTCACGCTTCGGGTTCCGTCGTCTGATTGAGGCGCGCACCCTCGATATCCTGCAACCCGATGTCATGTGGGTCGGCGGCCTGACCGAACTGCTCAAGATCGCCGCCCACGCATCGGCCTACGATACGCCGGTAATCCCCCATGGCAGCGGCCCCTATTCCTATCATTTCATCGCCAGCCAGCCCGGCAGTGCCTTTTGTGAATATGTCGCCGCAAGCCCGGACGGCCGGTCGATTCTGCCGGTATTCGGTGATCTTTTCATCGGCGAGGAACTGCCGGTAAATGGTAAGCTGAAAGTCTCGCACGCTCCGGGATTTGGTATGCATCTGGCCAACAAAAGCCTCCTGATCGAGGCGTGACGTCGCGAATTCAAATAGCCTCCGCATGACCGCGAGTTCCGGACCAAACCCGTCGTCATTCACGAAGACAAAGCCGGCAGCGCCTGAAGTCAGGCTCAGGTAGGTCGCCTACTCGGCCTGGCTGTCGTCCGGCATATCAAACTTGCTCGCGTCGCGTGCCGCAGTCTGCTTCAGATCCAGGGAAATAGGGCACATATCCTTGGTATAGGCGCGCCCTTCGCCACACGTCATGTTCTTGTAAAAATTTAAGCTGAATGCGCCGATATGGCCAGTCGATCCGAGTTTGCGCCCTTCATTTCCAGAAGGAAAAGTTCATCAACTGAACTTGACCTGACGGACAACGCCAACAAAACGGCTAACCGTCGGATCACATCTGAACCACAACATCTGCATGCGTGCAGCCGCGCCACAGTCTCGTGCAGCACCGGCGATTCCCCTTCTGCAATTGAAAAACCAAGAGACGACGCATGTCCGGACCGGCCCGGCCACAAATCAATTTCGCCACACCACAATCCACCTTGCCACATTCGCAAGAGTACCCTTAAGTCACACGTAACACGGCGCGCGCTGGCCCGCTCTCCTACGGCAGATTAATTGTCATCGGGGCGGTCTGGCAATCATGGCCGGCCAAACACAGTCACGTTCCGCACTTTGAAAAGGTTACCGGTTTGGTCGATCCGATATCCCCTTCCAGCGACAACAATCCCGTTCGCGGAATCCTGTTGACGATCATCACGATGCTGATCTTCGCGGCCCATGATGCGGTCATCAAGCTTTTGACCGAGGATCACGCCGCGCCGCAAATCCTGTGGATCCGCTTCATATTCTTCTGCGCATTCGCCCTTGCCCTTGCCCGGCGCAAGGGGCCGCTCCGGCAATCGACAAAAAGCGCCCGCCCGGGTCTTCAGATTGTCCGCTCGTTCATGCTCCTGGCCGACATGATCCTGTTCGTCGTCGCGGTCAGCCTGCTGCCGCTGGCCGACACCCACGCATTGATTGCCACGTTTCCGCTAATGGTCACCGCGTTATCAGCACTGATTTTGCGCGAGCACGTCGGCGTTCGGCGCTGGCTTGCGGTTTGCGCCTGTTTTGTCGGGGTTTTGTTGATCTTGCGGCCCGGCCTGACCGTGTTGCAGCCCGGCTCACTGATCGCCCTTGCCGCCGCGTTCTTCTTCGCGCTCTACAATATTCTGACCCGAATCGTCAGCCGCCACGATAGCGGCGAGGTATCGCTGGTCTATGTGGGTGTCGTCGGCCTTGTCGTCACGTCATTTGTCGCGCCGTTCTACTGGACCTGGCCGACAGCCAATGCCTGGCTACTGCTTGCGGCCATCGGCATTATCGGAGCAGCGGCGCATTTTCTCCTGATCCAGGCCCTGAAAGCGGCGCCCGCATCGGTCCTCCAGCCCTTCAACTACACACTGCTTCTGGCCGCCACGGCGGTCGGGTATCTCGTATTTGGCCAGTTCCCGGATTTCTGGACAATCATTGGCGCCAGCGTGATTGTCGCCAGCGGTCTTTATGTCATCCATCGCGAATACCGGATCGGCCGGCAAAAACGCTAGTCGATCGTACCGGATACGTGTGCCATGAGGCCGGATGTCGCTGGTGTCTGGGTCTTTAGACCAACCGGAGGATATGATGCCTGTTGTTCGATCAGTCGATACCCGCTTGTTTCAGGTTCCACTCGCACAGGTCCTGACCGACGCCAAGCACGGGGACCACACCCATTTCGAGTTGATCACAACACAGCTGACGCTAAGCGACGGCACGACCGGAACAGGATATACCTACACTGGAGGCAGGGGCGGCCATTCGATCTGCGCCATGATCAGCAATGATCTGGCACCATTCCTCATTGGCCGGGAAAGTAGCGATGTAGAGTCTATTCACGATGCCATGCAGTGGCATGTCCACTATGTTGGCCGAGGCGGGATCGCATCATTTGCCATATCCGCACTGGACATCGCCCTGTGGGATTGCCGCGGGAAACACCGAAACGAGCCGTTGTGGGTCATGGCCGGCGGTGCCGGTGATCGCTGCAATGCCTATTGCGGCGGCATCGATCTCGGCTTCACCCTGGATGAATTGCTGGCCAGCATCGACGATTATCTGGCCCGTGGATTTAACGGTGTCAAAATCAAAGTAGGAAAGCCGGATCTTGATGAGGATTTGGCACGGATCCAAGCCGTCCGCGCCAGGATTGGATCACACGTCGCTTTGATGGTCGATGCGAACTATTCAATGACCGTGGATGAGGCAATCACCGCATGTCAGGCTTTTCAACCTTTCGACCTGACCTGGTTTGAGGAACCGATTATTCCAGACAATTTTTCCGGCTATGCCGCCATCGCCGATGCAACCGGAACGCCGCTGGCGATGGGTGAAAACCTGCACACGGTGGAGGAATTCCAGCTCGCCCTTGAACACTCCAGACTGTCCTTTATCCAGCCGGACGCATCAAATTGCGGCGGAATAACAGGATGGCTTCGCGTTGCCGCGATGGCCAAATCTCATGACATACCTGTGTGCAGCCACGGCATGCAGGAATTGCATGTGAGCTTGATATCCAGCCAATCCCACGCAGGCTGGCTTGAAGTCCATTCATTTCTAATCGATGCCTACACCGCGCGATCTTTGGTAGTGGAGGACCATTTGGCCATCGCACCGAATGTACCGGGGATTGGCGTCACATTCGATTTTGACAAATTGGAAAACGCACGGATCCATCTGTGAACCACCCGTTATTGGAGCAACCGAAATCGGAAATGCAGACAAATTATGCCCTGCCAATCAGCTGTTTTTGTCCGCTTCCTTTGCATTGGGTACAAACAGGCGCTGCCCGGAAATCTTATAGGCACCGATCAGCGCCTGCGCTTTGCCCGATGTCAGCCAGCCTTCCAGCAACCGGGCGCTTTCCGACGCCACATGCCGGTGGCGCGCCAGATTGACCGGCAAATAGGCATATTGATTGAGCAACTGGCTGCCGCCTGAAAACAACAGCGCCAGATCACCCTTGTTGCCAAAATTCAGCCAGCTTGCCCGGTCCGACAGCACATAGGCATTCATGCCACTGGCCAGATTGAGCGTTGCCCCCATTCCCGCACCAACCGAGCGGTACCACGCCGATTGCTGCGCCACGTCAACGCCGGCAATATCCCATAAAGATATTTCCCGCCGATGGGTGCCGCTGTCATCGCCGCGACTGGCAAAGGGCGCTTCGGCTTTGGCAATTCTGCTCAGCGCCGCGCCAATATCCGCCGCTTCCGCAATACCGGCGGGATCACTTGATGGCCCGACCAACACGAAATCATTGTACATGATCTCGCGCCGGTGGGTGGCGAAGCCATCGGCCACGAACTGCTCCTCGGCCGCGCGCGAGTGAACGAGGATCGCATCCACATCACCGGCCCGGCCCAGGCGCAACGCCTGCCCGGTGCCGACAACCAGCAGCTGAACTTCAAGATCAAGGTCTTTGGCAATTTCAGGAACCAGAATGTCCGACAGCCCGGAATTGTGAAACGAAGTAGTCACCGCCAGTTTCATTTCCTGCGACTGTGCACTGGCACCGCTCACCGCCAGAGCAAAGCCAAGGCTCAAACTCGGGATCAGGCGCGCACCAAGACGCTTCATTCTACAATATCCCCATAGATAAAGGCCCGCGCTTCATCGGAATGCGGATCGTCAAAAAAGCCGGCGGCGTCCCGATGCTCATGGACGTTGCCACGATAGACAAAGACCACTTCGCTGGCCAACCGCCGGGCCTGCCCGACATTGTGGGTCGCCATCACGATCCGCCGGCCCCGTGAGCGGGCCTCACCGAGAATAGCCTCGATCTCTTTCATTGATCGCCCGTCCAGATTGGCGGTGGGCTCATCAAGAAACAACAATTCCGGCTCGGTAATCAGGGCGCGGGCAATCGCCAGTTTTTGCTTCTCGCCGCCAGACAATACAACCGCCTGCCGCTGCAACGCCGGCCCCAGGCCCACTCGTTCGGTCCACTCGGCAGCCTTTTCACGGGCAAGGCGCCGGGGCGTGCCACCAAGGATCAGCGGATAGGCAATATTGTCCTGCACGGTTCGCCGCAGGATTGCCGGTGTCTGGGAAACGAAGGCCTGCCGGGTCCGGGCTTCCCTGACCGGCAGGTTCCACGATATTTCGCCTCCCGACAGCCGCACCAGTCCGTGGATCATCCGCAACAGGGTCGTCTTGCCTGCCCCGTTTGGGCCCATGACAATGGTGAAACCCTCCACATCAAGGTCCAGATCGACCGGGCCGACAATACGCTTGCCGCGAAGGATGACTTCCGCCTTGCGGACACTGAGGGGCAACAGACCGGTCACCAGGTGCCGCCCCGCTCGGTGCGTGACAGGCCATGGGTCGCAAGGCTGACTGTGACCGCAAGTCCGATCAGCACAAAGCCCAGCGCCAGCGCCAGCGCAAAATTGCCCTTGCTGGTTTCAAGCGCGATGGCCGTGGTCAGAACCCGGGTGGCGTGATCGATATTGCCGCCAACGATGATCACCGCGCCGACCTCGCCGACCGCGCGCCCGAACCCCGCCAGCGCCGCCGTCAGCAAGGCCCGTCGCGCATCCAGCAGCAGCGTCAACATTTTCTGGCGACTGGTGGCGTTCAGCGAGATCAGGAGATCATGATATTCGAACCACAGATCGCGTACCGCCTGATGGGCGATCGAGGCAATCAGCGGCGTGATGATAATCACCTGGGCGATGATCATCGCCGCCGGAGTGAACAGCAAATTGAGGACGCCGAGCGGTCCCGAACGCGACAGGAGCAGATAAACGATCAGTCCCACGACAACCGGCGGCAATCCCATCAGCGCGTTGAGCACGGCGATGATGATGCGCCGGTATCGAAAACGCCGGATCGCCAGCCACGCCCCCAGCGGCATGCCGATCAAGCTGGCGATCAGCACCGCCGAAAGGGTTACGCGCAACGACAGCCAGATGATTTCGATGAGATCCGCGTCGAACGATATAACCAGCCGAAACGCGGCCACGAGACCGTGCCAGATATCGCTCATGGTTGTCCCGACATTCCGGCTGCTTCAAACGGCAGGCGCGCAAACCGATGCCGGCAGGATTGCCGCAGGCGCGAACGCAAATATGCAGTCATTCCAGCCGGACAGCACTGCTTGAACTGCGTTCCGCCGATGAAAAACCGGCATTGTCCAGACCGAAATGTGCCGCTACCGAAATGAGCGCGACGGTCACAAATGCCAAAATCATGATGCGCATGATATCGCCCTAGCCACGTGTGTGGTCCCTCAAGAATTCTATCAGATCTTCCCGGTCTTGCGGACTGGTAATACGTTGCATCGGCATTTTCGTTCCCGGAACATAATGCTCCGGCCCCAGATCGAACAGCCGGTCAATCGTCTCGCCCGACCAGATGATACCGCTATTCGCCATGACTTCAGAACAATTATATCCCGCAATGGTGCCGGCCGCCCGACCAAACAGATCATGCAGGTTCGGCCCGGCGCGCCGGGCCTTGTCATCGCTGGGGCTGTTGCAGATCGAGCATTTGCGGCGAAACTGACGTTCGCCGTTCGACATGCTGGCCGGATCGCGCAGAAAGTCACGTTGCGAGCCAGCCATCATCGGCGGGTCGAAATTCTGGCTGATCGGCCAGGAATAGGCCGCATCATCGATCCCGCCCGGCCCGTTGCCCGCCAGGAACTCGAGCAGATGCGGGACATGTGCGAGGACCATGAACCGAACACCTTGTTCATGATCGAGCGGGTTCTGGAGGAAGTTGGCGTTCGCGAGTGTTTCCGCGTCATCAAACCACAAGCGGCATCGCTGGAAGCCTTTGCCGTGCACGGCACCTGATCAAATGGCATCGGCGCCGGCATGCATGCCAACCGGATCAGCCCGCAGCCGCCTTGATCGCCTCCCGCCCCGATACCACTGGCGCTTCCTGAACTTTGATCACCTGGCAAAAATGATCCATCTGCACCGTAATTGGATCATCGCCGCGCGCCGCAATATCCTCCAAATCTATCGGCTCCCACCAAGTGCTGCTAAGCGCAATGGGCCGCATCCGGTGACCAGCGGTGAACTTGAACCGGCTCACCGGACGACAGGCGTAAACGCGTATCTTCCCACATGGCCAGCCATCGGTTCGCATCGCGCAAAACCGTCTCCGGATGGGTCCGGCTTCGCGCCACGAAATCCGGAAACATCGGGCGTCCTGTCGGATCGCCGGTAACATTGTAGCGTACGTCAAAACTCCAGCGGATGCCGTCGGTATGGTTGACCCGTGATCCATGGATGGTGAGCGGATGAAAGAAGATCGCGCCGCCCGACGGGACCGGCAGCGGGATTGCCGCCTGCTCATCGAAAAACTCAGCTGGAACACCTACCTGGGGCAACGGGCAATGGGGCAACATTTCGCCCCGGTGGCTTTTC